>CANFUB010000006.1 GCA_947450015.1 Bacteroidota bacterium
ACCTGATCCATCTGCGTGGGTTACTGCAGGTATGAGTGCCCTTTTCTCTTCTTTTATGGGGAATACTTTTTCCATAAAAGGCACGTCGTCTGTTATTTCAAAATATTCCGAAACATACTCTTTTAAAATACTGGGAGCAAAAGGTCTAAAGCTTTCACGACGCTTTATTTTTTTGTTTAAAATTTCTTTGGCATCTGTGCGGCGTGGATCCATTAAAATGGAGCGGCCACCTAGGGCACGTGGACCAAACTCTGCTCTACCGGTAAACCAGCCTACTACCCCACCGGCTATAAGCGTATCAGCTATTTTATCTAAGAGTAAATCATCTGGTATGTATTTATACGCAACACCATTTTTTTCTAACACATCCATTATGGCATCATTGGTAAAGGATGGTCCTGTATATGCAGAGTAAATGGGCGCTTGCCTTGGGGTATCTAAAATATGATGGCTTGCATAAAATGAAGCCCCCATAGATATACCAGCATCATGCCCTGCACTTGGTATATACAAATTTTTAAAAGGTGTATTAGCGAGTATTTTTCCATTGGCTACGCTGTTTTGCGCTACACCGCCGGCTAAACAAAGGTTGTCTAATTTGGTTTTATGATACAGTTCTGTGGCAACATGAAAAATAACATCCTGTGTAACCGCCTGCACAGAGGCAGCTATATCCATTTCAAACTGAGTAACAGGTCCAGATGGCTCTCTATTTTTACCAAGTAGTTCTACTAAGTTTTGGTTGTACAATACCGGAATAATGGGTTGGAAAGTATCAGAATACGTAACGTAGCCTTCGTGTGGTGATCTTAAATACTGGGTATTTAATTTAAACCAACCATCATTTGTAGGATATAATACTTTAGATAATACATCTTTATAAATGGGTTTACCATAAGGTGCTAGGCCCATTACTTTGTACTCATCACCGTAGTGCATGAAACCTAAGTATTGGGTTAATGCCGAGTAAAATATACCTATACTGTTAGGAAAATTAACGGAGTCGAGTACTTCTATTTTATTACCATCCCCTATGCCACGCATAGCGGTAGAAAAATCGCCAGAACCATCTAAAGATAGTAAGGCAGCCTGGTTAAATGGAGATGGATAAAACGCCGATGCCAAATGACTACGATGGTGCTCAATATTGTGTATTTTAAACTTAGGCTTATCACATTTAAAATGAGCCCTTAATACTTTATCAATGGTTTTTAAATCCTTTGCATTGATAAACCTATCATAAAAGTATTTTTTAAGTAATTGACTAGGCGCTTTAACAAAAAAGGCCATCTTTTCTTTAAACTTAGCATTAGGGTCTCTACCAACCACTAAATGGTCTATATCGTATAGTGATACACCTGCATGCTGCAAACAATAATCGACAGCTTGTATGGGAAAACCAGAATAGTGCTTAATGCGGGTAAATCGCTCTTCTTCTACAGCAGCTACTAAAATACCATTCACCAATAAACAAGCAGACGCATCTGCGTGATGCGCATTTAAACCAAGGATGATCAAAATAAAAGAGTTAAATGATTAATTAAAAGAATTAAATAGCGCTGTATACTGAGTTTTAAAATCATGTGCATTATAAAAATCTACTGCGTATTTATGGGCATTAGCACTGCATAAGCTATACGTATTGTTATCCATATAATACAAATCCTCAAGCACCTGCTTTAACCTAACGATGTCAAACTCATTATTGGCATAATTAACAAGCCAACCTGCAGATGTGACTGATTCTTCAAATACCCAAGGCGTCTTATCAGATATAATTACAGGAGTTCCTACACTCAAGGCCTCATAAATACTATGTCCAAAGTTTTCACCTTTTGTTAAAAGCACGAGTGCATCATAACGAGCTAATATAGTTTGGGAGTCTGCAGGATTAGCATGGCCTTTATAGTTAAAGGACGCTAAAGAATCGTTGCTGTTTATTTGCTGTTGGCATAATTTCCAATAATCCAGGTCTTTAACAGAACCATAAATATCTAATAAAACTGGGTAGTTTAGGTTTTTGAGGGTTTGGATTAAGGTTAACACCCCTTTTTTTTGGACAATTAAACCATAGTAAACAAGGTGCAAAGTACCTGGTTGTTTAGTATACTTTTTAGCAGCTTCCGTTGGATTAACCGGAATATTAGAAATTAATTGAACATTAGTATTTGTTCCAAAAAACCTTTTAATATCTGAAACCTCTGCCTTATCAGTAGCATGCCAAACAACCTTTTTACTGATTAATTGTTTTAATAAAAACAAATACAACTTTTTAAATATAGCTTTTTTCCCAAGCGTATCATTAATTAACATACCACGAGGGCTAATAATTATATTCTTACAAATTAAAGCTGGTAAAAAACATAACCTGGGTATAAATAAGCCATTAATATAAAATGTATGTTGTCGGTTTTTAAACAAAAGTTTTAAAATAGTAAAATAACCCTTTACTGAGTTTTGAGAATAGTAGATATCAGTATTTGTAATTGGGTCATTAACAAAACAATCAGATTTTATAGTGTCGGGCAAAGGCTCTCCTTGGTGACTATTTGCAGATGTAATTAGTTTTAAAGGATGGCTTTTGCTTAATGTTTTAATAAGGTTTTCGATAGACCTAATAGGGCCACCTGCGTCTGAAAAAGGGAAGAAATATTCAGTAATTATAAATAACATTATGAAGCCTGAGTTTCGGTAACAAAACTAAATTTCTTTTTAGTGTACCAAACTATTAATCCATAAAAAAAAATACCCTTAGACAAATGATTGATAGTAGTTTGAAGTTCACAATCTGGTCTTATTGCATAATTTAAGAGCGGGAATATTAATAAAACGTAAAAAGGTGAAATTCTGGTCCAACCCTCTACCAATTTAAAGGTAAGAGCAAAAATTAAGCCTAAAGCAAAACCAAAAATATATACCCCAATTGCACCATATGCAATATAACCATCTGCAAAAATTCCTAATCCCATAGATGTTCCTGCATTGATAGTATGACCCGAAAATGTATTAAATATCTCCTTGTCTCCTGATGTAATTTTATCAGGAGCTAAAAACCTTGGCAATAGAGATGCCTCTAAATATTTATACACATTATTAAGACCTTGAAAATTTTTATTACGGTCCATATTATCAACCGTACTAGCAAAAATCCATGCTTGGTTGGCTCTTGATAATGTTCCTAAAAGATTATCTTCACCCAAAATAATATCTGAAGTAGCTCGATTGTTTCCAATTTCCATAACAGTAGAAATACTGGCTACTTTTTGACCAGACCAAACTTCCCCTCTATAGACATTTTTGAAGCTTTGAATAAAAAGAATAAAGACTGAAATAAAAACAACCCAAAATAAAATAAACTTCATAGTGGGTTTGATAATATAAATATAAAAGATTCCAAAGAATAAGATCCAAATAATAGCATCATGGTACATACCTGCTAGAAAAGCTTTATACAAAAGCAACAGCAATGTAAATAAAGGCCAAAAAAAGTTTTTTTGGGGGTTTAATGCGAATAATGAAAAGGAGGATACATATTGAAGTAGAGAGAATAGATAAATTAAAAAAGAGAATTCACTAGGTAAATAAGGTGCAATTTGCGTAGCCAATATAGCAATAACTGTAATACTTTTAAATAGCTTTTCATTAAGTAAAGATGAGATTTTTACTTTATCAAAATTAGGTCTGAATAAATTAGTTTTTATGCAATTGATGCCGATATAAAGAAAAATAAAACCTGGAATTGCTAAAGTAAAATAATCGTATTCTGTTAATTTTAAATTATATGCAGTTATTTTTTCGCCTAATAGCAAGGAAATACTTGGAGACAGTAGATAATTTAAAGTGTACAATAATAAAACGGTCTCTTTAAATATAAATTCATTATTTGATATCTTTATAGCACGAATAAAGAGTGAAATAAATATAGCAATTGAAAAAGTAAAATAAATTTCTTCTGTAATTAAATAGAAAAATAGAAATAAAGAAAAGAAGTACTTTAGACTTATCATTTACAATTCTATTTTTTTGAAAAATTTTTCAAAATTTAATACAGAACTAAATTTATCTAAGGCATTTGAACTGAAAACATCGAATTCATCATCTAACAATTTTATTTTTTCTAAAATATCCTCAGGATTTAAATTTGTATAAGCACAAAATTTATAATTAGATAAATGCCCCTTAAAATGATGGTTGTCAAATAATAAAACTGGTAATCCCATTGCTGCGTATTCGTAAATCTTATTAGATGCAGTTCCCAATGTAGAATTCATAACATCATTATCAGTAAATATAGCGAGACCAATGTTACAAGTGTTCATTAGAATAGGCACTTCACTATAATCTGTTACACCATGAAACTCTAAATGATTAGATAGATTTTTTCTTTTTGCAATAGAAAACAAATTAGATTTGTAAATATCGGTACTGAAACCTTTTAAAACTAAAACTAGTTTTTTATTATTGACTTTTATATGAAGCAAATTAATAATTTCTTCAAGACCGTGGCCAGGACCGATACTCCCTTGAAATAATAATCGAATCTCGCATTCAGATCGTATAGCTTTTTTAAATTTAGAATAATATTTAACCCTTGGATAATTAGGAAGAAAATAATATTTTCCAAGAAGATTTTTTAAAGGAAAATATTTAATTCGCTCTTCAGATGGCAGCGTAAAAATAGCTAATTTATTAAAAAGAGCTTTTTCAGAAAAATGAGAGAGCCATGATATACTATATTTTTTAACTTTCTGAAATTCTAGTACATCATGATTATGATACCAGATTTTTATAGATTTTGAAAGAAATGGAGAAATTAAATAAAAAGAAAGTGTTGGAATAGGATCACAAAGAATAACATATTTAGGCTTATTAATTAAGCAAAGCTTCCACAGTGAAAAAGTATAACTAAAAAAAGAAACAATTTTTTTAAAATTATTAGCTTTTTCACTATCCCTTATACTTATTCTTTCCCCTTTAGAAATCAACTCCGTATTATTGGGGTATATCCATTTTGAATCAAACACATTTCTGCTTAAAACATATACCTTATCAAATTTTAAAGAAAGTTCATCTATCAAATTCAATGTTGGGGGATAAAATTCAGGATGAGAGTATACTGTTATCACTATCGAATTATCACTCATACTTTAAAATATTAATGTATCTTTTTGCATAAGATTCCCAAGTATTTTCTTTGATTGTTGTTTGCATAATATTACTAGAAAGACGCCTTAATAACAAAGGCTTACTATACAAATTAACAATTGCTGCAGAAATTGAAGAACTTGACATTGCAGGAATAATTATACCATTAAATTCATCTATAATCAACTCCTCTGCACCTGAGTTAGGGGTGGCAATAAAGGGTACGCCACATTGCATCACCTGATTAATAACCATACTCTGTCCTTCTTCAATTGAAGGATGTATGGCTACACTACATTGATTGATTAAAGAATTTAAATCATAATGATTGATATGACCAAAAAAAGTAACATTATCCATATTTTTCAGTTCATTAGATAAAAAAATAACTTCTTGATCAACTTTTCCAATAAACCAAAATTCAATATTCAATTGTTTAATATTCTTAATAGCTTCATATAAATAATAAGCTCCTTTTCTAATTGAAAATGTACCTAAGTAAAGTACCCTGAAATTAAAATTGGTATTACTTTTATCAAAGAAGAAATATTTGCTAGCTCCAAATTGATTAACAAATATTTTGTTTGCATCTACCCCATTATCTAAAAATGTTTTTTTTACGAACCTTGAAGGAACGGCAATTAAATCAACAATTGAATATTCTAAAATTTCTTTTGAAATAGTTTTTTGATCAATTTGAAAATAGCGTCCTCTAATTTTATATTCGTATTGTAAAATGTTTTGTTGAAATAATATATGCGTTGAGCCCCTCTCTAAAAGGGTTTTAATTCCTTTAGATTTAGCAACTTTTATAGATTTTTCTGACATAGAGCTCCATCCAATAAACCAATCAGCTTCTAGTTTCTGGATTTTTCTTGAAACCCAAATATCAAAGTAATTATTAACAAATTGAGGGTGCTTTCTAAATATTTTTAGTCCAAACGCAATAAAAATATTTGTTTTAATATTTTTAAAATCAATTACTTCATTATCTCTACGTTTAGTAAAATACTTTAAAAAACTATTTTTATTGGAAGAATATGATGTAAAAAACAAGACTTCAATACCATTTCGTTGTAATTCTTCAACAAGGTTAAAAGCATGAAACTTTCCACTACATGAAACTATAACTTTCATTTCAATTAATTTTCAATAAATATTTTACTCAACTCTGAATATTCAAAATTATTCAATACTTTGTGTCTAGCAGAAAGTCTAATTTTATCTGTATCATTTTTAGATAAATCCATTATATACTTTGACTCACTTATCAAGTCATTTATATCTTTGAAAAGAAATACTTCTTTCTCTTCTTCAAAAAATCTAACATGATCCCTAGTTCTAGGCGCTAACATGATGCCGCCGCAACCCGGTACTTCTATACTGCGCATGTTATGACTATTTAGGTTATGTACACGCATAATATTCAATTGAACACGGTATTTTCGGAGGGTCTTATAATAATCTTTATCATAAACAGCACCGTGGATGGTTAAATTGGGGTGTTTAATAAGTTTTTGCCAATCATGACCATACACATGCAAGGGCAAGCCATGGTCGAGAATTTCTTTAAGTATTTTGGTTCGGTAAGCGTCTGGATTTCCAACAAAACATACCGCTTTGATTTCCGCTACTTCATTAAGGTCTTCAGTTGAAATTACTTCATTGTCAAAACCAAATGGCACTAAAGAGCACTTTGTGCCAAATTTCGATTCTATCCTAGACTTTACTTCGTAGTCGTAAGTAAAATGCTCATCATAAAGATGAATACTCTGGCTAATGTTCTTATTTCCACTTCCTTTACCTGAAAAGATAAATGGGTTGTCTGGGTTAAAGTTAATAAGTCGAGTGGTATGATTCTTTAGCGTTTTAAGTGTTTGAGGAGTGAGTTCCATTCCTTTAAACACCCAAATTAAATCAAAATATTGGCCGTTAAGCTCTAACAATAAACGCTTTTGGATATTTGTTTGGAGTCTAGTTAAACCTAATCTCACCAACGCTTTATTTATTATGCTTTTATAATAAAAATCGTAATACCAATTCTGGACAGGAACATGAGTTACCTCATGTCCTAATTTGAACAATTCTCGCTTATATATTCTTTCAATAGACCAATTGTAATCAGAACCGATAATTAAAATCTTCATGATGAATTTAAAAAGGCTTTAATATTTTGACTTGTGATCTGATGAGAAAATTGGTTGATTTTTTCTTTAGATGCCTCACCCATTTTTTCTCTGAGCATTGTATCATTAACAATGGATTGTAAACTGTCAGCTAGAGCATCGATATCACCCTCTCTGAACACATAACCATTCACACCATTTTGTACTAAGTCAAAAGAAGATCCGCAGGTTGATGATACAATTACTGGCAAGCTAAAATTCATTGCTTCATTAACAGATAAGCCCCAAGTTTCACCTATACCAGAGCACATTACAAACAAATCAGCCATAGAGTAAATTGTCCCTATTTCTGATTGATTGATAAATCCTGAGATTATCACATTTTTGACATTGTGCTGACTAATATATGATTCTAATTCATTGCGAAGTGGCCCATCACCCATATAAAACAGGACCGTATTGGCATTGTTAAGTTGGTGAAATGCTTTTAGTAAGTCTAAAGGTCTTTTTTTGACGATTAATTTACCTGAATATAAAATAATTATCTGCTTCTTATCTATACACCATTTTTGACGAGCATTTGAACCATCCATTTTTAAACTTTGAAAACGCAGGTTATCTACTGCATACGGTGCAAAAATAAGTCTTGGCTCCTTCACCCCATGCATGAGATAATACTTTTTATTTTGTGAGCCAATATATAAACACTTGTCTACTATGTATTTGAAAATTACGTATTTGAATAATAGAAATTTTATGCTCTTTTTAAATGAATGTGGTTTTAATTCTTCCTGGTTCCAAGGCATCTCTGCACGCATCCAAATTTTTTTACCATGTAGTTTAGCTGCTAAAAAAACAAACCAGTCGCTAAGGTATGCCCAACCATTAATAATGACAACTTTGTCATCGCTCTGTCTGAGCAACTTAAATATTGACCAATTGATGGCATCTAAAAATCTTGTATTCATACCTTTAGAACTAGAGTCGTTCTTCAAGAATTCATAACTATAACCATCAAGTAAGGGAATATCCCAAGAAACCTGTTGACCAAAACCTTTGTCATCGTTGACAGCAGTTTGACCACTGTAGTAATATACTTTAAGTTTCGTATTTGCCGAAAGTTCTCTAAGTAAAGGGCTTACGTATTGAATTGGATGTGAAAGAAAGAAGAGCAAAGTTATTCTAATATTATTTCTAACACCCTCAAAGTTGCATTACCATCCCAAAACGCAGGTATTTCTCCTTTTTTATAGGTTCCGTTTTGTATCTGGGCTATATATTTCAAAATTTGTTCGATTTCAAAATTTACTAATGTGTTTGTGCCGGAGGTTAGTGTTACTGGTCGCTCTGTATTTGGCCGTAAGGTTAGGCAAGGTATTAATCTTTGAGTTGATTCCTCTTGGATACCACCACTATCAGTCAATATAAAACTACATTCCTTTATTAATTTTTGAAACGAGAAGTAATCTAATGGATCAGTAATAATAAGACTTGATATATTTTTTAATGTATCAATAAGATGGTGTTTTTCCAAGTTTTTAATAGTTCTGGGATGAATTGGAAATACAACTTTAAGATTTTTAGGAATAGAGACAATTAAATCTAATATTTTTTGCATCCCTTCCAATGAATCGACATTAGCAGGTCTATGTATTGTCATTAATACGAATTCTTTTGATTCGACATCAAGTATATTTAAAATATCACTATGATCGATTTCTTCATCAAAAGCAAGCATAGTATCAATCATTGTATTTCCTACCATGAAGATTTTTTCAGGAGATTTTCCCTCAGCAAGTAGGTTTTTGCGCCCACTTTCTTCAGTAACTAAAAAAATATCTGTTAATTGATCTGTAATGATTCTATTGATTTCTTCAGGCATTGTATTATCGTTACTACGCAAACCACTTTCTAAATGCGCTAATTTTATACTCATTTTATTTGCAACTAAAGCAGTAGCTAAGGTAGAATTTACATCACCTACAGCAACAATTACATCAGGTTTTGAATCTAAAAAATAAGCCTCTAATTTAGACATGATTTCACCAATTTGAGCAGAAACCATTGTTGAGTTTAAATTAATAATATGATCAGGTTTTAGACCAAACTGTTCAAAAAATATCAATGACATTTTTTCATCAAAATGCTGCCCTGTATGAACTAATTCTATCTGTAAACCTTTAAATTCAGTTGCCAAACGTTTAAACTGAGTGACTTTAATAAAATTAGGCCTCGTACCTACAACTATAGTGATTTTTTTCATTTAAACTTTAAAATAGATTCAAATACTTCAACTAATTGAGCAGTACAGTTTGCTCTACTGTGTTGTTTAATAAAATCATTGTTTGGATACAATTGAATTTCTCCAGTCATAAAGTCATTAAGACTCTTGGCTGCAATTTCAGGTTCATCAGGATCCAAGATTAGTGACATTCCAGAATTTTGAAGTATCTCTTTTTGTGCTCCGTCGGCAACAAAGGCAAGAATCGGTTTTTGATTCTGAAAATATTCAAATGTTTTACCTGCAATACTATAGTCCAAACCATTGATTACTTTGGCGGAAGTTATAAGCAGACAGTCTACGTCTCGCTGAAATGATATTGATTCCTCACGGCTTTTTACACCATGTTGGAAAACAATATCCTCTATGCCAAAATTATTAATCATGGCATTTAACCAAATTGGCTGCTTTCCTATGAAGTGTATTTCAATTTTTTTATAAATACTTGAATTTGTTTTTTGTAATGCTTTTAAAGCTGCAAAGAAAAAATATGGAGATCTATATTTCCAATCTTGAAGGTTCGGAACATATTGTAGTTTATGATGACCCTTCTTTTTATACCAAGGTTTTAGCAAATTTTCCCTTGCATTAGGGTCGTAATAAAAGGAACCGACATATCCGATTTTTATCTTCTCTTTACTAGTATCCAATTCTTGCCATTGCAATAACTCGCCCTCATATCCATTAGGAATATAAACGAACTTCTTTGAATCATTGATTTTGTTCAAGGTAATAAAATCAGCAATAGTTTGCTTCGAGGTAACGATAACCTTATGTGCATTATTTATATGT
Organism: Bacteroidota bacterium; assembly: GCA_947450015.1. Lineage (GTDB taxonomy): Bacteria > Bacteroidota > Bacteroidia > NS11-12g > UBA955 > JABMMZ01. The sequence goes on from CANFUB010000006.1 coordinate 10,345, forward strand.
TTTAGTTCCTTATTCCTTTTGTACCAAAAATGCCAGTAAGAAAAATAAGGCGCCGTAAACCAATTTGACCAAGCATCTCTTAAATCAAGCACTAATGGAATTTTGTATGATTTACTAATTTTAGAGGCTAAATCAATTACACTAAATGGTGGGGCGGTACAAAAAATGATTTTTGGACTATATTTTTCGATTATATTTTCTATTTGCTCCAAAACATTTGATTCCCAATATTTATTTTCAACCCCATTTGGATAGCCAATAATATCAAATGATCGACGAAAAGTGCTTTGAGATTTTAAATTCAATCTAGATGCTATTCTAATAATTATTGCTTCTTCGTTTAAATTATCTAGAAGCTTTTCATCTAGAGATAAATTTACACTTGCATTTGCTATAGAATTATTATCGAGTGTTATAACTATTGGAATTATGCCTGAACCCATTAACTTATTGATAAACCCTATAGATCTGTATACACCTCCTACTTGTAATGGTGGAAACTCGTACGCAATAAATATGCAATATTGTTTATCTTTTGTATTCAAATAATAATTGTTTTTTTACTTATATTTATCTTTAAATTATTAATTATATAAAAAGAAAGGTAATTGCGAATTAATGATACATAATCATGAAACAATTGAAAATTTGTTTTAACATTTCTAATAGCCGGAATTTTCAAAATTATGCTATACTTTAAATCAATTCTTGTGAAATAATACGACTAAAAGATTATTCAAAAAACACTTTATGTACATGGACATTTTAATTAAAGCTCAATGATTTGGATTTTTTAACATTATTTCAGCAGTTATTTGTTTCAGAAAAACTTTGATACATTTTTAATAGATTTAATTTGTGTACAGAATAGGAAAAATCGTTTTTAATTTTCAAGACTGATTCATGTATGTATGAATTGAAAAATAAAATCTTATACAATGCGTCAACAAAAGCATCTATGTCATTCTCATTAATCAATAAGCCGTTTACATTATTTGTGACTAATTCTGGAATACCAGAATGATTTGTACTAACTACCGGAATTCCCATTGACATCGCTTCCATAATAGCAGTAGGGATTCCTTCCTGATCACCATCCTTTGAGGTTATACTGTGATGAACGAAAACATTTGCTTCTGACAAGAAGTTAATAGCCTCAAATGGTATTACTTTACCAATAAGTAAAACATTTTTTGCCAAGTCCAATTTCTGAATTAATGATTTAATTTCATTTAAAAATGGACCGTCTCCACATATTGTATAAGAAAATTTTAGATCCGGATAACTTTTTTTAAATTCCGACATGGCCTTTAACGTAGTTATATGTCCTTTTTTTTCCGTTAGCGAAGAAATTTGCAAAAATTTTAGTTCCCTTAATTCAATTAATTTTTCCTTGCTACTTCTTATCTCTTTGTTGAATAGATTTGTATCGATGCCACAACTTAATATTTCGCTTTGATTAATTCTATCCTTTATCTTATTTTCAACATTTTGTTTTAGTGAATTTGATACAAAGCAATATAATATATTGTCAAATCTGTTATATTTTTTGATAAACTGTACATATCTTCCAATGCTCAATAATCTTGATGCATCATAACCATGAAATTGACAAACCACCTTCTGTTTTTTTATATCAATATTTTCAAGCAGCCACAATGCCTCATTAAAAAACTGGCAATGAATGATATCAGGTTGATATTCCGAAACAATCTTTTTATAAATTTTGGATAATCCAGGATTTCTCAAAAAGAAAATTGAATATTCATGTTTGAAAACTTTAAAAAATAATTTTTGAGCGAAGTTCAATTCTCTTGGTACGACCTTAACAGAAAAATTTCTATGATTAATTTCATTTCCAGGTATAAAATTTGAACAGAGATACAAAACTTCATCACCTGATTCTAAAATTGCGTTAACAGAATTTCTAATAAAGGTGGTTGTTGCTCCTCCATAGGTTTCTGAGAACATTAATACTTTCATTTAGATATCTTTAGCCTTCTTAATAAACCACGTACAGGTTTACTATTCGTAAGTAAAAAAATTCTACCACAAAAATGAATTTTTAAACTTGAGGTTAACCCAATCAAAGAAGAATCATTGGACATTTTAGCATACCATCCAATTTTATTCAATCGTGAAAGCAATGATATTTTCAGTTTTTTCTTATCTAAATCATACTTTTCCAAAACTGATAATTGAGTATAAAGTACCTGTAAATGACTGAAATACATTGTAATATAATCTTGACTCATGTTACCATTTATTCTTTTCATTATCATGACGTCTTTATCAAGAATTGATTTGAATTTGCAATTTTCCTTAAAAAGGCGAAACCAATAATCTAAATCTTCCAAACTTCTCAATTTAATATTAAAAAGACCTACTTTAATTATAAATTCTTTCCGAATCATAATACTCGAAGCTGAACCCGTGATGGGATTTCTTGAAATAAAATCATAAAAAGTTAAATCTTTACTTTGAATCTCATTATTTTCAAATTCCAAATTATTTCCATCGAAAAATTTATAATTTGAGAAAACACAATCATATCCTTGTGTAATCTGCGAAACTTGATTTAATAATTTATTCGGCAACCAATAATCATCAGAATCAAGAAAACAAACTAAATCACCTATTGATTTTTTAATCCCCACATTTCTAGCTGAGGATAGTCCACAATTTTCCTTGGAAATCACAATCAATTCCGAATATTTTTGCTTCAAGGCATCAAGTACCTCTGTAGTATTATCTGTGGAGCCATCGTTAACTACAATACACTCAAAATTTCTGTAACTCTGGTCGAACACTGACTCAACACACCTAGTGAGATACAAAGCGTAATTATATGTTGGAATAATTACAGAAACTTTCATTTAGATAAAAAAATGATAACAAGGATTAATATCAGATTTCCAAGCAATCGAATAACGATAGCCGTAAGCAGTCAGTTTGTCGACTAGCTCTTTTAAATAACCTTTTTCTGGATGAATCATTAAAATTAAAAATCTCGGTTTAATATTTAACTCTATCAGTTGATCAACTAATGTAAACTCACCGCCTTCACAATTACTTTTAATAAGTTGAAGATTATTTACATCAACATTTTTTAATATTTCAGCTAAGGTAATTGTTTGTATGACGATAGATTTTTTAGATGGAGCATCCTCAACTGTTTTACCCCATGACCCATCATTATTATCAACTAAAAATCGACTTTCTGAACTAGAGCCAATAGCGTATGGAACTATTTTTATGTTAAGATGATTCTTTATCGAATGACGCTTAAGATATTCTAGTGAAATTGGATTTGGTTCTACACATATTATTTTAACTCCAATAAAATATTTTGATAAAATTGTTGAATAAATTCCATTATGACTACCAACATCAAGTACTAACTCTTTTTGATTCAAAATTAAATTATCAGGAAAATATCTTTTGAAATCGTTTCCCATCAAATGATCAAGTATGTAATCATCGACAGGATCATAGCCTAAATATATTTTAGCATTATTATTTAATTTAACACTAATTCGAAGATTAATGTACGGCTTTAAACTTTTGTACAATCCAAATTTAAATTTTTCTTTGATATAAAAAGGTGAAGATTTGTATACTTCATATCTAAATTTTAAATTGTTCCATATTCGCTTAATTATAGTTACTTCCATGCGCGCTGAATTTTTTTAAAGTCGTTTAGATAAGTTAAAATCTTTGTTACATATTTATCTACCGAAAGATTGTTAGCAATATTTCTACCTTTAGAAATCAATTCATTTACTAATTCTTCATTGTTATATATTGATAGAATATGTTCTACTAGTTCAAACTCGTTAGTAGGTTCAAATAGTAATACCGCGTCTTTTAGCTGCTCAACTGCTCCTGACACTCTAGAAGCAATTACAGGACAATCAAGACTAAAGGCTTCAAGCGGGGGTAAATTATCCGGTCCAACGAATGAACAATAAACAAGTGCTTTCGCATTTTTGTAAAGTTGAACCAAGAATTGAAAATCAATTAATCCTAAGAATTCAATTTGTTCAGAAATATTTAATTCAATAGCTTTTATTTTCAGAAATTCTAAATTACCACAATCCTTTCCGCATAGAATCAATTTCGGTCTAAAATTGTAATTGTTTTTTAATATTTTCAAAGCTTCAAAAAGTACGATATGGTTTTTTTGTGGTGTATATCTAGAAGGATAAAATAAAAATTGTGTTAAGGAGACTTCCTTAGTATCATCACTTTGAAAAGTCGTAACCGCTGTATTTAAAACAGGAGTGAAAAAAGGATTTATTATTATTTTTTCATTTGAAACTCCATAAAATTTAATTACTTGATTTCGCAATATTTTAGTACTAACAACTATAAAAGTAGCTTTTCTGTAATAATCTGTAGCTTTTCTATTCCAAGAGACCCAATTTATAAAGTTATTATTCTCAGGCAAATATGGATTAACTAAATCATAACAATCCAAGCAAGTAGCTATATAAGGTACATCTACCTCTTCATTAGAATAAATATTCCAAACAACGTCTATTTTATTGTCTGATATGGCGCGTTGTAATGGGGACTTCAAAAAAATCTCATTTAAATAAGATGAATTTCTGACTATACTTAGTCTCTTTAATATCGTCTTAAAAATTTTTGACAATTTTGATTTAGGAAATTGATTAATGCGATTTGTAAAATTTTTGAGATCAATTATGTCAAGTGAAATATCAACTTTGCCAGTACCGATATCTTTTGCGATTATTATAAATTTAAAGTTATCTAAATCATTAATCTTGGACAATTGGTTGATTATAGCTTGTTCAAAATGACTTCCAGAGATAACTTCTGAATCTAACTTTTCTATTATAATTCCAACCCTCATAATAATGATTTTAATACCTCCGAAATATCAGCTGGCGCTAACCCCAACCCACTTGGCAAATAAAACCCATTTCTGGCCATTTTTTCTGCTACTGGGTAATACTCATTGATAAACAATCCCATTTTTTGAAATATGGGTTGCTCATGCATGCACCAGAAGAATGGCCTTGTACCTATTTGTTGGTCATTAAGTTTTTTAACTGTTTGCTCGCACAATTCTTGGGTTTCTGCAACTAAGCCAAAAACCCAGTAAATGTTTTCTGCGTAATTCGTTCTTGCTAACGGCAGTTGAAAGCCTTTTAAATTCTTTAACCCCTCTTGATAAGCCATACCAATCTCGCGCTTTTTAACAATATGAGAATGTATCTTTTCAAGCTGCGCCAAACCGAGTGCTGCTTGCATGTTAGTCATACGGTAATTCCAACCGAGCTCTTCGTGCACAAACCGTCTGCCTTTGGGCTCAAAAGCAAGATTTCTGAGTTTCTTACAGCGCTCACTTAACTTTTCATCGTTGGTTACAATCATACCACCTTCTCCGGTAGTGATGTGCTTATTTGGGTAGAAACTAAATGTTGAAATAGTTCCAAAACTACCGCACTTTCTGCCATTATAGGTTTGCCCATGCATTTCTGCGGCATCCTCAATTAAATACAACCCATGCTTTTCGCATAATTCTAGAATTGGGTCCATGTCTACTGGCAAGCCATAAATATGAACGACTAAAATAGCTTTGGTCCTCGGCGTAATTTTAGCTTCTAATTGGCTAACGTCCATGTTCCAAGTTAATGGGTCGGAGTCAACCAAAACAGGAATAGCGCCCGCTGTGACAATTGATTGAATTGGTGAGATAATCGTAAATGTAGGCGCAATTACTTCGTCACCTTCTCCTAGGTCTAACGCTTTGAAAGCAATATCTAAACCAGCTGAACCATTACTAACAGCGATTCCAAACCTTCTATCTACATACTTTGAGAATTCTTCTTCAAATTTTTTAATAAATGGCCCTTCACTTGAAATCCAGCCCGTCTCAATGCATTCTAGTAAATATTGCTTTTCATTACCGGATAAAAGGGGTGTGTTAACTGGTATCATATCTTTAATAATTTAACAGTAATTGCCCAAGTTTTTAATGAAGGTTGCGCACTGCTATGTAAATCGAAAAATTCAACAACTTCAAAACCTGTTTGGGCTGCAAAATTTTGAATTTCTGGAATAGAAAAAAACCGCATTGTATGTTGTTCGACAATTCGTTGTGTATGATTTTGATCTTCTTTACTTTCAACCAAAATGTCAAAACTAACATTTCCAACATTTTTATTAATGTCGAGTATTGTACTCGATTCTCGCGTTACCTTAATCTGGTTGTTTTCAAAGGTTTTAATTCTGTGCTCAAACCCTAGGTAGTATACAGCTGGTGCAAACCAAAAGTCAAAAATAAAGACACCTCCGGGTTTTAAATGTCGATAAACGCTCTTCAAACAATTCAATACGGATTCATTTTCTGTCAAATATGAAATCACATGAAACATTGAAATAGTGGCGTCATATAGATCATTTAATTCGAAATGCTCAATATTCGCCTGTTGAGCTATGAAATTGGGAATTTTCTTCTCATTTGCAAGAGCGACCATAGAAACGCTAAGATCCAAACCGGTAATTGAACAACCAAGTTCTGAAAATACTGCAGCATGTCCACCACTGCCACTCCCGAGTTCCAAAAGTTTGGGTGAAGGTTTTCCAATTTTATCAAATACGTTCTTAGCTTCAGAAGAATAATCTTTTGAATTATAGATTAAATCGTAATACTGGCTGTAAAGATTAAACTGCATTATTTGAGGTTAATTAGAGAATCATCAACTGGTTTGAATCTGACCTTATCACGCTCTCCGCAATATGGCCCCTGTTTAACTTCAATAATTTCACAAGGTTCTAACATCTTGAAACCATGCCCGCCATCAGATAAAAGAATTACATCACCTTTGTATAAAATGCGACTTTCCAAGTATTCTTGTTCATTCGAATAAAAATCAACACGAACTTTTCCGGATTTAATAAAGAGAACCTCCTGAGTTAGATGAACCTCTCTCTGAACTAAATTATGACGATGAGGTTTTATTTCATATCCTTCAGGACGATTCATATAACCTAGTTGTTGTGAATCAATGTCATTGGTGAAGAATTGGATGCCTTCTTGAGAAAAATTTCGATTAATTATTATTCCAAGAGTAATTCCTTTAAATTCAATTTTTTCTATCACTTTATAATATTTCACATGAAATCTTAGGCCTTACAACTCCAGGGAAATCTCCCATCCATCCTAATTCTTCATTTACACAAGCAATTTCAAATTTCGCCGCCGATTCCTTTTTAATTATAAAACGACTATAACTTTCAGATATACCTAAAGTGATACTGTATAGCATGTCATTAAATATATATGCTGGAACACATATTTTGATCTTTTTTATAGTATTCTCTTCCATGCTGAATTGAGGTGTAAAATATGAGAAGACAATAGTTCCATTCGACGTTTCAAAGAAAAATTCTCCAGATATGGCTGTTAATTTTGTTTTCGAATTAATTTGAAAAGAAAAATATATTTTATCCTTATTGTAAAATTGCAAATTACCATTCTGAAATATTTCTATTGGACTGATAATTAAGTCATTATTTTCAAAAACCCGACTAAGAGAATCATGCATCATAGAATTGTTTTTTACATAATAATCTATGATATCTCGTGTTATTCCAATACTTTTTAGTTGGCCATTGTTAAACAATATACCTTTTTTGCAAAGCTGTTCAACCGCACCTAAATTATGACTCACAAACAACACCGTTCTACCCTCACCCTTACTCACCTCGCCCATTTTCCCCAAGCATTTTTTCTGAAACTCTGCATCACCAACTGCAAGTACTTCATCTACAATTAATATTTCACTTTCTAAATGGGCAGCAACTGCAAAAGCGAGCCTCACATACATACCACTACTATATCTTTTAACTGGCGTATCTATATACCTCTCAACTCCACTAAAATAAATTATTTCGTCAAGCTTCCGGTCAATTTCGCGTTTACGCATCCCTAATATCGCACCATTGAGGTAGATGTTTTCCCGTCCTGTAAGCTCTGGATGAAACCCTGTTCCTACCTCTAATAAACTAGCTACCCTGCCTTTAATATTAACTTTACCAGTGGTGGGTGATGTTACACGTGATAATATTTTTAAGAGTGTGCTTTTGCCAGCACCATTTCGTCCTATAATACCTACCGCTTCACCTTGTTCTATTTCAAAATTAATATCCTTTAAGCTATATACAATGTCACTTACTCCTTTTGTAGCTCTATCATTGCTTTCACCTATTTTTAAAAAAGGATCTTCTTGTTTTAATATTTTAGTTTTTACAAAACGCTCTATATCCCTACTAATAGTACCTGTACCTATCTCTCCTAATCGGTATATTTTTGATAAATTTTCTACTTTAATTGCTGTTGCCATATACTAAACAGTATCTACAAAGGTTTTTTCGGTTTTATTAAATATAACCACACCTAATACCATAACTACTATTGTAAATACGGCAGAGTACCCTAGCGTATTTACACTTATTTGCCCCTGCCCTAAAAAAGCATACCTAAAGGCTTCTATAATACCCGTCATGGGGTTTAAGCTAATCAGTGTTTTATATTTTTCTGGCGCACTACTTAAAGGATATATTACGGTGGTGGTATACATTAAAAGCTGTATCCCAAAAGTTACTAAAAAGGCCAAGTCTCTATATTTTGTAGTTAGTGCAGTAATAATTAATCCAAGACCTAACCCTAGTAAGGCCATTAATAGTACCAGCACTGGAAACAACAATATAGCCGGGGTAATAGAAAAAGAAGCATTATGCAGGGCATAATAGCCCATCATCATAAACAGTAGAATCATTTGTACCCCAAACCGGACTAAATTACTAGCCACAATACTTAGTGGCATGATTAAGCGCGGGAAATATACCTTACCAAATATGTTGGCATTGTCCTTAAATACGGTACTCGTTTTTGTAATGCAATCTGCAAAGTAGTTCCAGGCGGTAATACCGGCCATATAAAAAAGCGGTTGCGGTAAACCATCAGTACTTAAATTAGCTAGACCGCCAAAAATAAAAGTATAAATTATAGTGGTAAACAGTGGCTGTATAAAAAACCAAAGAGGCCCAAGTATGGTTTGCTTATAAAAACTTACAAAATCTCGTTTAACAAACATCCAAAGCAAATCACGATATCTCCAAACATCTTTTAAGTTAAGCTCAAATAAGGATGTTTGCGGCTCAATGGTTAAATCCCACTCTTCAATTATGTTATCCTTACTATTTTGCATTAAATTGTTTAATATTTGGCTTATTTACAATAACCAAGCTTGTCAAAACATAAATTCCATAAAACATAATCAACACCCATTTCCAAAACCTGTAATGGTCTAGCAAATAAGGTCTTAAGCTAATAGTGTTGGCTGCTTCTTCTCCTTTTACTAAAACCAGTGCCTTATACATTAAATTACCAAGTACTGGTATCTTACTCCAATTCGTGTATCTAATACCAGCATAGTTATAGTTATAGTTATAGTTATAGTTATAGTTATAGTTATAGTTATAATATATCTGTTTTTTATAATAATCCCAATTCTCATGAACTTCATTAAAACTTGCCCACTCCCCTTTGGGATTTGTAAATACAAGTAAAAACAAAGGATCCATTACCACCCATTTTTGTAAACTGGGTATATAAGTTTCTAATAAAATATGCCCACCAAAAACTCCATTCACTTTCATTTGCCCTATGCGGGTATTGTATCCTGCTGCTTTTAAAGCCCTTGCAAATACTTTACTAAAACCACCACAGGCGCCAGCACCATACATTAAATCAGCATCGACACTTTGCATAAATCTTGCTTTAAAAGACAACTGCTCGGTATTTTTAAATATATCATTTCTATCATGCATCATTTTATTAATGCTAACCATTAAATGCTTAATTAAAACAGTATCGTGTTTACCAGCTGTCTCGGCTCTTGAAACCCTGACAATATTTTGGAATAATGAAGACTCATGATTAGATTCTAATTGTAAATAACAAATAGAAATTACTAGTAGTGCATGTACTAATAATTGCCTTGGACTATGGTATACTTTTAAAAAATACTTTTTAATTAAATTCATTACGCGAACGCTACTTGTTTAAACTTCATTTTATATAGCATAGGATCATAATAATCATATGCATCCTTGTATTTTGTAATATGCCCAGTAAGCTTATTGGCCTGAACCAACAAACTGCTTTCTATAGCGTATTGGATAGCTAAAGGATCGGTTGGGTTAATTAACATACCAAATTTGCCTTGCTTAAGCGCTTCTTTACTACCATCACCATTGCCTGCAACTACATTGGTACCACTAGCAAAAGATTCAATTAACACAATACCAAAACCTTCCATCGTGCTAGGCATTAAAAACAAATTTGCTAGCTGATAATGATCTTGCAGTTCATCGGCGGCAATAAAGCCAGGCATAAGTACATGGTCTTTTAATTTATAATTCGCTATTAGCTGCTGGATTCTGTCAAGTTCTTTAGCATCAGACTTGCCTGCTAAAATGTATTTAACATGCTTTTTTTGACTGGCAGGTAAATTGGCAAGCGCATGTAAAACCATATCATAGCCTTTGTACTGCTCGGCACTACTCATGCGGGCAATGGTTAAAAGCACCATATCCTTTTCTTTTAAGCTGTACCTACTTTTTAAATAACCTAGCTTGTTTTGTAAATCAGGCATTTTAAAATAGGTATCTAAGGCGTTAGGCAACACACTAATTTTATCCGCTTCTATACCCGAGTTTTGCACCAGCTGCTCTTTGGTATAATTACTAACACTAATAATTGTATCTGCTTTTTGTAAGAGCCATTTTTTAAACCCCTTTTGCTTATGCCACGCTTCTACTCCATGGGTCATTACGGTAATTTGTAGTGTAGGGTGCATAATTTTCATTAACCATACAGCTGGGGCTAAATTTAAATGCCCCACTATCACCTTATTAAACTGCTTGCGGTTAAAAAAAAGAGTCGTTAAAAAAGCGTTGGTTTTTCCGGAAAATCCTTTGGCAAAATAGGGCTTTGTGTACCTATCATCTATACTGCTATCATGTAGTCCATACCCTACTGCTGCACCTATATTTGTGGCGCCGCCCTCCTGTTCTGCTAAAGACTGCAATATTAAGCGGTTTACTTTTTCTATGCCCCCTGTTTGGCTAAAAGCAGACAGGTACATAAAAAGTGTGGTAGGCTTTTGTAGCCTATAGGCACTTCTAAAATTTTGTAAGCTACCATAGACATTGTTTAAATAAATACCCCATAACCTAGAATGAGATAAACGACCCTTTACAAAACTGCTGTAATATTTTTTAGGAACCAGCAGCTCGTTTTGCATAGCCGATAAATTACCAAGCCACTTTTGTATCGGAAACACAAAGCCTTGCTTTTTTCTGTTAATTATATTTTCCGGTAAAATATCTTTAAACGCCTCCGTTAATAAATATTTATGCCCACCACTTGGGTATTTAATTTGTTCAGGTAACTGATGTAAATAATTAACCAAATCAATATCTAAAAAAGGAACTCTTAATTCTACACTATGCCACATGCTTTGCATATCGGCGTCTTTTAAAAGCTGGTTCAGCATGTAAACGTCGCACTCAAAAGCACTTACTTTATTTTTTTGCCCTTTAATAAGGTTGTGCCCATAAGGCATTTGATAAGTACTAAGTATGCGCCAAACTTCTTTTTCCGTAATATGCAAGATTTTGGCAGTGTCGGCTGGTGTAAATAAACCCCTATAGGTTAAATACTCACTAGCCGCTATTTGCTTTTTAAAATAATCTATTTTTTTAGCGGGGTAATTAAGCGCCATGCCGGCAATACCCGTTTTTAAAATTTGCAGCCTACTTAGGTTTTTTAACCGCTGTATTTGACCAGTTCTATTAAAACTAGGATACCCACCAAAAAGCTCATCGGCCCCAAGTCCACTCAGTACTACTTTGCAGCCTTTTTGTTTGGCAAACTGGCATATAAAGTAATTATTAATTGCATCGGTGGTGGGCTGGTCTAATGAGGCGTGAATGTCTTCCCAAGCCTTGGCAAAATCATGCTGTGTTACCAGTAAACTTGAGTGATTGGTGTTTGCCAAACTTACAATTTGGTCTTGGTATTTTTTTTCAGAATATTCGGCGTCTTCAAATTCGATAGAAAGCGTTTTAACCTGCCTACCAGCTAAAAGTGTAATAATACTTGAATCTATTCCTCCACTTAAAAAAACGCCCACTTCTACATCTGATACTAAATGTCTTTCGACGGCTTTTTCCACAAGTTGTTTGGTGGTTTGAACCGCTTCTGCCACACCAACTCTTTTATTTGTTTGCTGCGGTCTAAAATACCACTGCTTTTCTTCGTAGGTTTTATGTTTTAAATCATACAAAATGTAATGTCCCTTTTTAACAGGTCGTACATTGTTTAAAGTGGTAATGGGTTCTGGTAAAAATCCAAAAGTTAAAAACCAAACCCGCCAATCCATATTTGGCTCCCATCCTTCATATACGGCGTTAAGCGCCTTTACTTCAGAAGTAAAATATGTGTCCCCTGCTCGCTTTGCAATGTATAGGGGCTTAATACCCATATGGTCTCTAACGGCAAAAAGTTTTTTAGATATATTATCTACTAGCACAAAAGCAAACATGCCTTTGAGTTTTGTAAAAAGTAGTGTCCCCCAGGCGTCGTATCCGTTTAGTAACACTTCGGTATCTGTTGCTGTATTAAATACATAGCCTTTTAACACCAGTTCATTTTTTAAGGCTAGGTAATTATATATTTCTCCATTAAAACTTATCCAGTAGCGCTTATCGGTACTAACCATGGGCTGATGCCCAGCACTAGAAGTATCAATAATAGAAAGCCTTCTATGGCCAAGTGCATAACCAAGTGTTTCATTTACATAATGACCCTTGTCATCAGGCCCACCATGCGCCATAGATTTTGTCATCACTTCTAGGCGGTCTAAAAGTGTGTGGGTGTTTTCAGAAACAATGGCTGCTATTCTACACATAATTACTCGGCCTATTAATATGCCTTACGCTTATCAGATCCTGGCTTTTTAAAAAGCCTTTTTATTTTTTTTAAAAACTGTATGAGTTTAGGCTCTTTTACATCGGCGTCAAAATACTCGCCGTAACTTCGCTGCCCATATCCATAGCCATAGCCATAGCCATAGCCATAGCCGTAGCCGTAGCCGTAGCCATAGCCGTAGTGGTGGCCGTAGTAGCCATGTCTAGCGCCCACTTTAACGTCGTTAATTACCATACCCACATTTTTTAATTGATTGGACTTATATATCTCATCAATAAAAAATAATTGCTTTTTAAGCGTTTTACGCTGGCGCACCACATAAAGACAACTATCAAAATATTTAGACATCGTATACGCATCACTTACAAGACCTACAGGGGCGGTATCCACCACCACATAATCGTAATGCGATTTTAGATAATCAAAAAGCATCTCCATGCGTTCACCCATCATAAGCTCTGCAGGGTTAGGTGGTATAGGACCACAACCATACACATGTAGCGATGGATACTTTTCCATGGTATAATAGAGTGTATCTAAATTATCAGTTTGCTTAGCTAGGTAATTAGATAAACCCAAACTTCTTTTTTCGAGCCCAACGTTTTTAATGATACGTGGCTTACGAAGGTCAAATTCAAGTAGCGCTACTTTTTTACCAGAAATTGCTAGTACCGCCGCTAGGTTAAGGGCTACAAAACTTTTTCCCTCACCAGATACCGTAGAAGTAACCAGTACCGTTTTTTGATCCTGCAGTAAAAAATTTAAATTAGTTCTTAATATTCTAAACTGCTCGGCAATTAGATTACGGCTCTTATCGGCAACAACAAGGTTGTTATCGAGGTTATTTATGTGACCTATTTCTGCAATAATGGGCATTTTAGTGCGGGTAGTAATATGCTCTCTATTGCGTAATTTATCATCAAATAAATCTTTTAAATAAATAATGGCTACCGGTATTAATAGCCCCACCACAAAAGCAAACATGAGCACTTTTTGACTATTAGGCTCAATTGGTGTGCTGCTGCCACCCGCTGGCTCTAGCTGCTCGTAATTACCAATAGCCGTAGATGAGGCAATGGCGCTCTCTTCACGCTTTTGTAATAGATATAAATAAAGCCCTTCTTTAACGCTTTGCTGACGCTTAATTTCAACAAAGGTTTTTTCTTTACCTGGCGCCTGCCCCACTAAATTATCGTATTTACGCATACGGTCTTGTAGCGCATTTTTTTCTACTGATAGCGTAGATTCATAATCGCCAAGGGTTTGTAATACTGCTCTATACGCGTTTTGTATTTGCAGGTTTAAATCTGCTAGTATCGGGCTGTTTTTACCCAACATAGGTTCGTCTCTAAGCTTTTTTAATACCAGTGTGTTGTAGGCCTCAAAACTGCTAAGCTTTTGATCTTTGGTATCAAGTCCAAGCGTTGAAGGAATCACCTTTAAATCATTTAAAGGCATTTTTTTAATTTGTTGCGCAAGCATTTTAAATAGCTGCTCTCTAACACCAAATGCTGTGTACTCTCTTTCTACCCCATTTTTTTCACCAATCGCAAAACCTGATTGGGTCGTTAAATCAATTAGTTTATTGGAGTATTTAAAATCTTTTAAATCCGTTTCAACAACGCCTAATTCTTTGGTTACAAAATCTAAACGCTGGTTAATAAAATTAATGGTGTTGTTTAAAACCTCACTTTTATCATCTAAGCTTTCTTTATTGTACTGCACAACAAGCGCATCTAGTATGGCGGCGCATTTTGCAACGCTAGCACCCTTAAGTTCCAGTTTAATAATGGTGGTTTTGTTGGAATAGGGGGTAGCAGTTAAACCTCCTAAAATTTCACCAGCCGTGGCTCCCGCTGGTTTGTAGGTAAACAAATAAGTTTGATCATTACCTTTAAAAGCATTTGCAGACCCTTCATTTGTATATCCGGCATTTAACTGAAGTGCAAGCTTGTTGCCATTAATTTCAAAAGGCGTATTCCATGTAAATGTTTGATTTTTGGCGGCTTTATTTTGCATGCAAACAACCTGGCCGCCAACTCTCGTTAAATTGTAAATTTTTAAACTGGTTACACTATTAGAATCGGCCCAGTTAAGCGCCATCACTTCAAAAGGTGCACCTTTATAAATTTCACTAACCCTTAAATTTCCTTCGTTGTAATAATGATAATTAAACTTGTGCTCAGTAACAATTTTTTGCATGAGTGGCGCACGCGTAATTAACACCAGCTCATTGTCTAAATTAATTTGCTTACTACTAAAAAGTGCTGATTCAATTAAATCACCTTCGCCACCACTTCTTTTAGCGCCTCCAATTTTATTGTCCTGATTTGATTTTACAAAAACCCTGGTACCCACCTTGTAAACCCTTGGCGTGTACCTATTAATAAATACACCCACGCTTACCGCAAGTGCTACACTCACAATAAAAAATGGTAAATAAGACAAGTACTTCCAAAGCAGTTCTTTGGGCGTGAACTTATCTTCCGAAGCTTTTATATTGATTTGAGTAATTTGTTGAGGGATCTCACTCATAATTATCTTTTAAATAGTAAGAACAGATTAA
>CANFUB010000007.1 GCA_947450015.1 Bacteroidota bacterium
TATGAAGGCATAAACTATCTGAATAACCAACTAACGATGGCAGTGGCATTACATTTAAGAAGGTATCTATTTTATATAAGGTACCTTTGTAAATTGCACCTGCAGTTTTGGTTTGGGTGCGTCCATAAAGCAAGGCTCCATTATTATACGGGATGGGTTGCCTTCCTCCACATAATTCAACAAGGGGATAATTTGGTAAAATTTGTTTTTTCCTAATCACATTCAAATTAGAATCTACTAAATAAACTTTCGCCCATATATGCTCAAAATCTAATTGCTTACCTCCAATTACTATATATCTATTATCATTGATTCTACAGATACTCCAACATCCTTCTTCCACATTTTTATCATTTAACTGAACACTCTTTACAAAAGTGCCATCTGCCTTTATTTTTTTCAAAATATTAATAGAGGCACCTGTTTCTGTTAAGCCTTCATTTGCCAACAAAAAATTGCTATTTAAAGATGCAACGATACAATTCCCTGCACTAATAAAAAAATCCTCATGCTCATTTTTTACATATTGGCTCCTTACCTTACCCGAAAAATCAAGAATCGCATAATTCAACTTCAATTCAACTATATTGTTATTGACTTTTTCCGGATAATAGCCATATCCCCATAGGTGTATATGATTATTGGCAACAGCTACATCGCTACTAAAGCCCATTAAACTAGAGGACCATTGAACATCAAAATCATGATCCATTTTAAAAACGGTTAAAAAAGTGGTATCCGACTGAATAAAATAGTCACCGAGTACTAAAATATCACTATCAGAGAAAGCATATAACTTATTGAAATAAGGATCTCCTCCACTTTTTAAATTGAAAATGTTATACTTTTCTACTTCTAAACATTCATTTAAGCGCATTATATACGCTGAAAATTTATCCGTAACTTTATTTCGAATAAAGCCTGCCAAAAATATTCTAGCTCCACTTACCGTCATATCATTTATTGACAATTCCATATTGGAAGGCAATAACATTTTACTATAATAAATCATTTGTCCTCTTGCATCGTGCCGTGATATAACAGACTCTAAACTATCATAAATATTACTAGAAGTTAGATATTGTGTATTGGCAATAGACACCAAGGAAGAATCTCTCAAACGGCCAACTAAGGGCTGACCACTTGCCCCAGGAAAAGGAGCAGTAATATTAAAATCTTGCGCCCTTGTAATAAAGGCCAAAACAAAAAATAAAATAAAGTAAATAACCCTTAACATTTGAACCTAAAATACGAATATACTATTTATTAATTAAACGAACATCTATCATTACCCCATTTTCAAAGACTTGCAGTATATATAATCCAGTTCCTAGTGAGGAGACAGTGGTATCGGTAAAATTGTTGGATGTGTTTGCATTTACGACAAATGGAAAATATGAAAACAACTGTGTACCATCTAAATCTTTCAATACCACATTAAAAGTCCTATTGGTCGGTAAATAATTATTTATATCAACACTTACTGAACTTGTAAATGGAACAGGGTATACATTTATAGTTTCTCTAATTAAGGTATCAGTATTGATTGAATCGGTAACATCGGGAAGAAACGCAAAATAAAATTTGTTTTGAAAATATGTATTGGTTGAGTCAGAATTAGCAATAAACTGTGCTATTCCTAATGCTGATCTGCAAAAATAACCCAAAGAATCTGCAATATCTTTGAAGTCATTAAAATGGTTGAATAAGAATGATGGTGTTGAGTCAGCTTGCATACAAAGACTTATCAATGACTTAAATTCCACAAAATCCTTCACAAAATCATTTGTTGGATAGTTTGCTATTAGTGTATCCATTAAATCATTCGCCCTATTGAACGAGTCTTTAGAAAGGTACCAATCAACCATGTACACCTTACTATTAAGAGTATTATGGGCAATTAGAAACTGTTTAATACTATCACTTACACTATGCTCGTAAGCGATTCCATTCAAAACAAGGTGGTCAACCATATCCATCATTGATAAATCATAACTCAAATTAATATCATTGTATTCATCTTCTTCTGATGTATCTATTCCTCCAACCAATAAGCTTGTCAATTCGCTTTTAATTGCTGTATAACTAGTCATTTGAAATGGCAAAATACCACGAAGACGCCCATCGCATCCAGATGTAAAATTATCTACGAAATTTACACTGCAATTAGGATAATTTCCATTTCCAATTGTTTGCACGGTATTGTTTGTAATATATGCTGGCGTTTGATTTACCCCTAGATTATTTTTAAAATAATACTTCCATTTTAGTGTCGGAAAAATAGCACCAGAATAAAAAGAATTTAGATTATTGATATCATAAACAGATTGCCTTCTAGAATGAATATTACCAGTTGGCGATGTTGTGCTTCCTTGGGTACTGACTAGGCCATTGGCGTCATTTAAAATATCATTAGTCCTTGATAAGCTAAAGGTATTACAACCTAACTTAAATCCCAAATTATTTTCAACGCTCCTAAAACCTGATACTGAACCATTCAAGGTATTACCCATAAACAAAGAACTTAAAGCGCCTGATTTCCATGTAATTATAGAGGCATCTTTTTTTAGGTTTAGTATTACTGGTTTGGTGGTAAATGAATTGCTATTGCATTGTAGATTATACCCGCCTGACCCATTATAGATTCCCACTGTCCCATTATCAGTGCTTGAAAAGCCGCCATATACAGGATAAGGACTCGAATTAAAATGTGTAAAAATTGGTGCCCCTGAGGAACGGGCAGTTGTGCTATATCTTATAAAACCACATGATTTTATAGCGGGATTCTTTTCAACTCTCAACCGTGCACCACCACAATTATCTATCGCAACCTGACATTGGTCAAATGTGTTATAGTGTATTACTTGAACATTACTAAAAAAATTTCCATAAGCAGAATTATAAAGTACACCAACTATATGCCATTTAAATACATTGTCGTTGATTCTCATATAGCTTCCCAATAATTCAATACCATAGAAGTTATTAAAAACAGACTTTACATTGAAAATATTTTTTTCGACATTATATTTAAAGGAATTGTCATATGCTATAATATCCCGATGTTGGTGACCTAAAATGGGATCAACCCCTTGTTCATAATTAAACTCATTTTTAATGAGTATACTTTTATTTAGTGATTTAGAATAGGAAGCAAATAGAATATGTCTCCAGTAATTATTTTCAAATGCTGATAAGTAGGCATAAATCTGGCCTCCAGATTGCCCCGTAGACAAATAACTAAAATGGGAGTTTTTCAATATTTTCCCGCCTAACGTAACACCGAAATCAGAGTAACGAATTTTAGATTTATACATCACAATAACACCATGATTGTACAGAGGGCCATCATTAAATTGTATAGATTGCGAGGGTCCACTACAAACTGAAGTGGTACAAACCAATTCTTGATGACTACTATCATCATTCCCTAAAACCTCTATTCCTAACCAATTGTTGGCACTATTTAATGTAACCGAATTCCCATTACTATTATCAGCAGATTGGGTAAGGATTGCATCATAAAGACATAACTGACCACCTGGCTCAATTGTAATTTTTATTCCTGGGGAGACTCTATAAATTCCGCACTTTAGGACCAAAATACATTTACTTTGAATAACAATATCGTTAACGATATCATTGTTTCCATAAAAGTTCCTAATTGTGCCTGAGTTGCCATATATGTTAGTATATGTTCCCGACAAATTAACTGAAAAACTAACTTTAAGTGAAAATAGAAAAACGATTAGAAGCATTTGATTTTTTTTCATGGCTATTAAATTATGAATCAAAATAAATTCATTAATATAACTAAAATATTAATTAAAAAAGATGATAATTTGATAACCTAAAACAAAACAAGAAATAGATATACTAATAATCAATTAACAAATAATTGAGATTATAGAACTAATTGCAAATCCGTAAGCAATTCCGAAGGCAATAAAGGTGATTGAAAAATTCGAAAGAAATGCGAGTGATAAGATTGTAAGAGTTTAACTAAACACCTTCAAAAATAGCATTTACTTCAATTCTCAAATCGGCGAACAAAACACTTGTAGCAATTGTCCCTTCGGTGAATGGCTGCAAACCTATGTATTGATTTTCGCGCAGCGCATAAATAAATACAGTTCTGTTTAGCGTATCAATGATCCAATACTCTTTTACGCCACTTTCTTCATAGAGTTTAAACTTAGTTGTCAAATCGTGCTTGGAATTACCTGGCGATAAAATTTCCATTACTAAATCTGGTGCTCCTTTACAACCATGACCATCTAACTTAGTTAAGTCACAAAGTATCGTACAATCAGGTTGCACCACCGTTGTATCTTTTTTGGCAGAAGGAACCGGCAATATTACATCGAATGGCGCTGGATAAACTTTACACATTTGTTTATGAAACAGATTATACAACAACCCGCTCAAATTAAACAATAAGGCTTGATGAGCAACATTAGGGGCAGGGCTAATTTTGACAACCTTCCCCATTATTAATTCAACGCGTTCTTTGAACAGCCAACGCATATAATCCGCATACGTATAGCTTCCTTTTAAATCAAGTAAACTGTAATCTAATATGGGTTCATTGACTTCCATTGCAATCTAAAAACAAATTTAATAAATTTTGCGAATTTTAACTTGTGAAATAAATAAAACAATATGCATCTAAATTCATTACTATGGAATACTAAAAATGCGTTCTAACTAAAATAAATACCATAAAAAAAGCCCCGCACCTTATGAAAGGGCGGGGCTTTTAAGTATTGTTTTGCTATTCGCAATTAAGCTTCGGTATTTTCGGTATCCTCAGCTTTTTTCTTTTTTGCTTTAGGTTTCTCTTCAGCTACCACTTCAGTTTCTGCAACTGCAACTGGTGCAGCTTGAGCAGCTACTTTCTCAGCTTTAGGCTTGCTAGTTTTTGCAGGAGCAGCAGGAGCGGCTTCTCTTAATCTAGTAGCTCTTGGCTCGTTGTCAGGACGAGATACAGGCGTTGCATCTTTTACTTCCATAACGATTGCTTTGAAAGCTTCTGGGTGGTTTAAAGCTAAATCGGCCAATGCTTTTCTGTTTAGGGTGATACCTGCAGCGTTACATTTACCAATGAATTGAGAGTAAGACATATCGAATTCTCTAACCGCAGCGTTGATACGCACGATCCAGATAGAACGGATGTTTCTTTTCTTTTGTTTTCTGTCGCGATAGGCATAACCTAAGGCTTTTTCAACCGCATTTTTAGCTACGGTCCATACATTTTTTCTTCTTCCAAAATAGCCTTTGGCCATTTTGAGAACTTTTTTTCTACGTGCTTTACTGGCTACGTGATTAACTGAACGAGGCATTTTTTTACTTTGTTACTTTTTGAGTTATTGATGTTATGACAGGCGTTCTACAAGGGCAGAAACTTTATGGCCTGGCAAGGTTTTTAAAAAATATTATTTACCGATGGTCAACATGAATCTCATGTTTGGCATATCTGTATCGTTTACTAAACCACCTTGGGTTAAGCCACGTTTACGTTTGGTAGATTTCTTGGTTAAGATGTGGTTTTTAAACGCTTTTTTGCGTTTTATTTTTCCTGATGCAGTAAGGCTAACTCTTTTTTTAGCACTGCTATTCGTCTTCATTTTTGGCATAACTTGTTGCTCCTTTTATATTTATTATTTAATGGTTCGATTATTTCTTTACGGGACCCAAGAGAATAATCATTTTCTTTCCTTCTTGTTTTGGTGGCGACTCTAACTTAGCAATACCATCTTCCACCAATTTATTTGCGAATCGCATCAATAGATCATAACCTCTTTCTTTATAGATAATGGTTCTACCTTTGAAAAACACATATGCTCTTACCTTTGCACCTTCACCTAAAAACTTAGTCGCATGTTTGATTTTAAAATCCACATCATGCTCATCTGTATTCGGTCCAAATCTTATTTCCTTTACTTCGTTAACAATGGCAGTCGCTTTAAGCTCCTTCATTTTTTTCTTTTGCTCGTATAAGAATTTGTTATAATCAACAACCTTACAAACGGGCGGTTCAGCGTTTGGAGAGATTTCTACCAAGTCGAGCTCCATTGCTTCTGCAATTTTGCGCGCCTCACTGATAGAATAAACACCCGACTCAATACCTTCGCCAACTACCCTTACTTCCTGAGCAGTAATGAAACCATTGATTTTGTGTAAAGCCTCTCTTCTACCTCTGTTGACTCTTGGCTTGTTCGTTTTTGGCCTTGTAGGCTTTGGTGAATACGGTTTTTTTTGCAATCTCTAATTAATTTAATTGTGTTTCTATTTCTTTGTTTATCCAGCTCACTAAACTTTCTACGCTCATTGATCCCAAATCTTCGCCACCTTGTTTTCTTACCGATACTGTGTTTTCAGCTTGCTCCTTTTCGCCAACTATAAGCATTAGCGGGAGTTTCTTCATTTCAGCATCGCGTATTTTCTTGCCAGTTTTTTCCGACCTATCGTCAATGAGGGCGCGAATATCGTGCTTTTTCAGGACATTCAAAAGATTTTCTGCATATTCTTGATATTTTTCACTAATCGGCAAGATAATCACCTGTTCTGGCGTTAACCACAATGGAAAATTTCCAGCGCAGTGTTCTATAAGCACTGCAACAAATCTTTCTAATGATCCAAATGGTGCGCGGTGAATCATTACTGGACGGTGTTTTAAATTATCACTTCCAGTGTATTCCAATTCAAAACGCTCTGGCAAATTGTAATCTACCTGTATGGTTCCCAATTGCCATTTTCTTCCGATGGCATCTTTTACCATGAAATCTAACTTAGGACCATAAAACGCAGCCTCACCTAATTCAATAACGGTGTTCAAACCTTTTTCAGCGGCTGATTCTATAATTGCCGATTCGGCCAATGCCCAATTTTCATCGGAGCCAATGTATTTGGTTTTGTTATTAGGATCGCGCAATGAAATTTGCGCTGTATAATCTTTAAAGTCTAATGATTTAAATACATAAAGTACCAAATCAATTACTTTGCAAAACTCTTCTTTTACTTGATCAGGACGAACAAACAAATGCGCATCGTCTTGTGTAAAGCCTCTCACCCTTGTTAAGCCATGCAATTCACCTGCTTGCTCATATCTATAAACTGTACCAAACTCAGCGTAACGAACTGGCAAGTCCTTATAAGATTTAGGAGATGCTTTGTATATTTCGCAATGGTGCGGACAGTTCATTGGTTTTAGGAAAAACTCCTCACCTTCTCTCGGTGTTTTAATGGGTTGGAAAGAATCTTCACCATATTTTTCGTAGTGACCAGAAGTGATGTATAAGTTTTTGTTACCTATATGTGGTGTAATGACTGGCTGATAGCCTGCTGCTACTTGGGCCTTTTGTAAAAACTGCACCAAACATTCGCGTAATCTAGCACCTTTTGGTAGCCACAATGGCAATCCCATTCCCACTTTTTCTGAGAATGTAAATAACTCTAGCTCTTTGCCTATTTTTCTATGGTCGCGTCTTTTGGCTTCTTCTAGAATCACCATGTACTCATCCAATTCGGATTTCTTAGGAAAGGTTACACCGTATATTCTCGTAAGTTGTTTGTTTTTCTCATTACCTCTCCAATAAGCACCTGCGAGACTTGTAATCTTAATGGCCTTAATAAAGCCTGTAGTTGGAATATGCGGACCGCGGCATAAATCAGTAAAATTACCTTGGGAATAGAAGGTAATTTCACCATCGTTCAAATCCTCAATCAACTCCAATTTGTACTCATCGCCTTTTTCAGTAAAATATTGAATGGCCTCTGCTTTTGATACTTCTTTGCGCACATAGGCACTATTGGTTCTTGCCAATTCAAGCATCTTATTTTCCAATTTGCCAAAATCTTCGCTTGTAAATTTTTGATCGCCAAAATCTACATCGTAATAAAAGCCAGTTTCAACTGCAGGACCTATGCCTAATTTAACACCAGGATACAAGGCTTCTAAGGCCTCGGCCAATAAGTGAGCCGAAGAATGCCAGAAGGTGCGCTTACCGTCTTGGTCTTCCCATTTCAAAAGCACTAAGTCGGCATCCGTCAGTATAGGCAAGGTGGCATCTACCACTTTACCATTCACTTTTGCTGCAATAATATTGCGCGCCAAACCCTCACTAATGCTTTGCGCTACTTGCAAAGCGGAGGTTCCAGCTTCAAAATGCTTAACTGAGCCATCAGGCAATGTAATCTTGATTTCCGACATAAAAAAAGGACCGCAAAGATACATTTTTTTATGAATTCTTAACTACTCAATTGGCCAATGCCTTTCATCTCAACAAAAAGTACCTTTGAAAAGCCAAAAATGGTATGTCTAAGCAAAACCTCTTCACCAATCGCATGGATTGGCAAAAAGGACTGCTTGAAGAAAGGGAGAATCTTAAAATTAAATTTGATTAAATTCTAAAGGTACACTTGTAATTAAGCCTGTTATTAATTCAATCAACACGTTATATTTATAACGCACAACAGGATTTAAAATTGTTTGAAAGTTGACAATCTTGACTAAGCCAAGATCGTTAAAAGCATTATTTTTAATAAAATTTCTCAATGATTGCAGCGTTTTAATGCTTAAATTTGTCTAAGGATTAATCAGTATGGTATTTGCCGAACAGCAAGTGATAGAGGGATGTTTGAAGGGCGACAGGTTGTCGCAAGAAGCTTTGTACAATCGCTTTTCGGGAAAAATGTTGGCTGTTTGTAAAAGATATTTGAAAGAAATGGAGTTGGCAGAAGATGCCTTCCAAGATGCATTTGTAAAGGTGTTTAACAACCTCGACAAGTTCAGTTTTCAAAGCAGTTTAGAAACTTGGATGACCCGTATTTTTATCAATGAGGCCATCAATAAGTTGAGGGCCAACAAGAAACTTGCACTCCAAGTTTCGATTGATGAAACAACGTGGCAGATGGCGGAAATAAAAGAAGAAGCACCAGAAAAATTCGATTCAGAATTGGTTTTGATGTTGCTAAAACGCATACCAGAAAATTACAGTATTGTGCTCATGCTTTATGCAATAGATGGGTACAGTCACAAAGAAATTGCAGAAAAATTAAATATGCCAGAGAGCACCTCACGCAGCACTTTAACAAGGGCGCGCGGTCTTTTATGGCAGTTATATAAAAATGAAATTACAAGTCATGAATCAAGAAGAATTTGACAACAAGTTAAGCGATAGTTTTAAGCAAGAGCACCTGCCGCCCGACAAGCGATTGTGGGAGAACATTAGTGCCCGCTTAGATGAAAGTCCGAAAAAGCGCTTCCCGCTTTGGTTAATCCCTGTGTTTATTGCAGTGGTAGCTACAGGTGCGTGGCTTATCGGCAGCATGGGCCACGATAGCAAATTGGCAAGCACTGCTAACAATAAAGTAGTAGCAACCTCAGAAAACAAAGCATCAATAGACACTGAAGTGAATACTGCATTGCCTCAAAATGCCGAGGTTAGCGATGACAATGCAACGACTTCGCAAAATGGCGGTACCAAGCTTGCGGTGGCTGCTGGTTATGTTGAAACCGAAATCGACCAACAAAAAAGCAGCAGAACTAACAACCCAAATAAACCTTCTTTAGGAAGTTTAGTAAATAGCAATACCTCTACTACTATCGCCAGTGACCCTCTTCTTAGCAACTTAAGTACAACTGTGCGTCCCTATGTGCTTCCTACCAATTATGACTTCAACGATATCTTTTTGGGCAAAGAATGGTACAATAAACCATCCTTAGCTACTTTTTCTGAACCTGAGGAAGAATCGTCAATTGATGCCTCACTTAAAACAAAAAAAGGCAGATTGATTCGCAGCAGATACACCAAACAACCTGTTAACTTCGATAGTAAATGGTGGTGGAGTGCAGGTGCAGGACCACAAATATCGCACAACAAAGCCATCGTTCCTGATGATTCTGTTTCTAAGATTCACAAAGACTTATGGGCCAATAGAGATTTATTAACGCACAACGGTACAGGGTTCCACTCTCAGTTTTTACTCGGTCACCGCATTGGCAAAAACTTCTCTTTTGAAACAGGTATACAATATGGCAGACATGCCGAGGACGTTCGGTTTAGCGTTACCAGTTTTGCCGTTGAAACCAGAGATAAAAACAATATTATTACCGCCTACGAAGACAGTGTTCTTTTTTGGATTGTCTTATCAAGCAGTCCTTTAGACACAACCTATTATTACGCAACACGAGGCTTTTCTTTGGTTGCAAGAAACAGGTACCAAATATTTACCATTCCTTTAAAGTTCAACTTCGAACAAAATATTACGCCTAATACTAAAATTGTTGCAGGCCTTGGTGCAGGCTTTAGTGGCATTCGTTCAAAAAGTGTAAAACACTTAACCTTGATTAATGACACCTATTTCACAGAGAAAAAATCAACGCAATTCACTGCAAGCTTTAGCGCACAATTTGGCTTGTATACCAATATCAATGAAATTGGTCAGTTAGGATTTTACACCAATTTTCAAATGTATGCCAAACCATGGGAAATGGGCAACAAACAGTATGCTATCCGCATGAGCGACTTGCAATTCGGTTTAAGCTTTAGACGTCCTTTGAATTGGAGATAGTTTATTCTCAATCCATCTAAGGATAAAATCTCAAAAAGGCGCTGATCATTCAGCGCCTTTTTTTTCGGGTTCATGCTAGCGATCATGTAGTATTCTTATTTATTTTATTATTATTGCATATATATTAAGAGAAATATGAAATCAGTATATATTATAACTATTGTCTGTTTAATTGGCGGACTTTTGATTATTAATGGTTGCGAACACAAACCAAAAGAATTAATTAAACCAGCAGGCAAGGACAGCATCGTTATCAATCCGGATCCTGTATCCAATTGCGACAGCTCTATCGCATATTTCAAAAACGATATTTTACCAATATTTACATCTAATTGTACTGGCACTGGTTGTCATAATGCAGTTGATAGAGCGGAAGGATTGGTATTAACAAATTATAAAAACATACTAAAATTGGCAGATACACAAAATCCAAAAGGTTCTGATTTATGGAAAGTATTAGTAAGTACTAATCCCAATAAAATGATGCCAAGAGCCCAAAGATTAAGTGCAAGTGATAGAAATAAAATTTTAAAATGGATGAACCAAGGTGCCAAAAATGATTCATGCACTAGCGGTTGTGATAGTACAAAATTTACTTACGCTGCTGATATTGCGCCTATCATTAACAAAAATTGTATGGGTTGTCATTCAACTGGAGCAACCAAAATTGGAACTTATAACGAAATCAAAGTACAAGTTGATAATACCAATCTATGGACCGATATAAACACTGCAAGTGGTCCTAGGAAAATGCCCCCATCTTCTTCTTTATCTGTATGCGACAAAAAGAAAATCCAAAAATGGATTGCAGCTGGCGCGCCTAATAATTAAGGCTATTAAATTATTTTAAAGGGAATGCTTTTAACTGTTGTCTAGTCATTAAAAACTAGCATTGAAACTTACTGAAGGCAAAATCGGCAATTGGTTCACCCTGGTAAAATTTACTCTGTCGAAATAGAATATATTACTTCTGTTATAGACATTGGTCACCGATAATACCATCCATGTTTTAACTTTTTTGCTCGCTTTAAAAGTATATTTTATTGAAGCATCTAAACGGTGATAGGTTGGCAAACGGCCTTGATTGAAACCTGCATAAACAATACCCAAAGAACCATTCGAATTGGTATAGTTAGCACTTGGGCCTGATTGGAAATCTATTTTCTCATAAAAGCCTTGGGTTTGCGTAAACGGAAAACCTGAACCAAAATTCCATCTTGCATTGGCAGATAATTTACCTTTCTTATCAATCACATAATCGAACACCAAATTAATGTTGTGTCTTCTATCCCAGCTCGGACGATACGAAATTTCGCCATCATAACGCTTCACATAAGTAAGGGAATAAACAGCCCAAGCATAGATTCTTTTGTTCTCGAATTTATATCTAAAATCGGCACCCGAAGCTGAGCCATTTTCAACAATAAAACTCTTTCTCAATTTTTCTGGTTGATTGCTGTATTCCGGCACATCATCAAATAATTTGTCTCTGTTAATGTTCGTAATCTGGTTGAAGTTTTTATAGAAGCCTTCGATGCTAACA
This sequence comes from Bacteroidota bacterium, assembly GCA_947450015.1. GTDB lineage: Bacteria > Bacteroidota > Bacteroidia > NS11-12g > UBA955 > JABMMZ01. The sequence goes on from CANFUB010000007.1 coordinate 12,119, forward strand.
TCACTAAAACGGTTGATATCGTACTCTAATCCTGCCACCCCATGCCAAGCCAATTGCAAGCGACTTGTTACAGGCTTACCATTGAAATTCTTTGGCAAATCATCTGAGCCCGAAAGGAAACCATAGAATAAATTCACCACATCTTTATCGCTCGAAGCAGACATTAAATTTTGAGAATATTTACCAGCTGCTGCTTTAAAAGTTAAACGTTTTGAAATATTGTATTTGCCATTAATTCTTGGCTCAAGTGAAGTATTGCCAAGTGATGCATAAAACTGTGTTCTAATACCGGCCTCAAACACATAGCGATCGCGCACCACTTTGTATAAACCGTAACCACATAATTCAGTTGTAAATTGATCTTGTTGAATTAAACGGTTGTTGGTATTGTAAATATTAAATTGGGTTCTAAAGCCATTGATTTCGAAACCATATTTTATTTCATCTTTAACATTATAAGTAGTGGCAGCTAACCCTACATTAAAACCATTAATACCACTGCTTCTTGGCTTGTTGTCTTTTTCTTTTTGCTCGATTAAATAATTTGAATAGGTTAAGAAACCATCTACCTTGGTTTGTCTGCCTTCTGGCACCATGGTAAAGCGGGTACCGAAACCAAACTGATTCCAACCATAACTTGTAGAACCAGGGAAATTAACATTGTCTTTAAAATTAAAACCGAATACTCTGATATTACTCCCATTCGAAGAGTTAAAACTCATTTTACCATAAATATCATTGAAGCTATATGGCAACCTTCCTGGATCAGCATAATTGTAAAAAATATGAGCACTTTTATCGAGGTAAGAATTTTTTAAAGAGACAATAAAACTACTGCTCCCCTTGCCTGGAATAAATTTCTTCAAAGGACCTTCTAAAGATATTTTTCCTAAGAAAGGACTTACCGCCACGTTGCCACTTAATTTATTTCTATCCCCATCGCGGGTTTTAACATCTACAATTGCAGAAATTCTACCGCCATACTCAACACCAAAACCAGCACTGTATACATCGGCCGATTTAATTAAGTCGGCATCGAAAATCGAGAATAAACCAATCGAGTGAAAAGGATTGTAAATGGTCATACCATCTAACAATATTTTATTCATGATAGGACTACCACCTCTGATGTACAACTGCCCACCTTGGTCGCCACTGAACACCACACCAGGCAAAATTTGCAAGTATTGCACCAAGTCGGGCGTACCGCCAATGGTTGGAATTTTGGTTAATTGCTTGGCTGTAATTTTGGTCGTACCAATGTCTACATCTTCTTTCTTTTTGTTCTTTCCTGCCTCTACAATTCTTCCAGAACCAATGGTAAAAACGATTGGTTTTAAATAAAAATTTTGAGTAATAGTTTTATTATCGACAATGGTGATATAATAATTAAGTGTATCATAGCCAATGTTACTGGCTTCAATTTTGTATTTACCTGGCGTTAATTTACTCAAGGTATAAAGTCCTTCTGTATTAGAATTGGTACCAGCACCAAGCGAACGGATCAACACGTTGGCATTATCAATCTCAACACCTGTTACGGCATCTTTTACAACACCTTTTACACTACCCGTTTGCGCAAAAACATGAAGAGAACCGAAAAACAAAAACAATAAAATATAATTCTTGAACATAAAAGGCAAAAATAATAAATTTAGGGTGGATGGCGAAATTATTTCAATGGCCCTTTAAAAATTATTTCACAACACTTACAGTGTGCAATTGTGAAGCACCATCCGCTAACTTAAGTCGGATAGTATAAAGCCCAGCACTAGGGAGTTCTAGTTCATGGACCGATTTCTGTTCATCCGAACGCAAGACCAATTGTCCTTGCATGTTAAAAATTTCGAGCCCAAATGCCAATGCTTGCGAACTGATGAAAAAATGGCCGTTCGAAGGATTCGGATAAACCGTGTACACCTCTGTATTTAAAGTAAGCTTTGAAACATTGAGCAAGGGACTGCCACCGGCATTGTTGGTGCGCACAATGGTACCGCCATCGCCCACGATTATGCCATATTTATTATTAATCGAAATGCCATTGAAAGCCGAAGCGATGCCCGTTAATTGCAAACCGCGGTTCGAAAACCCATTGTTGCATTTGCTAATTAAACCACTGCTGCCAATTAAATACCCACTATCTGGGTGACTGAAAGACAAGCCATTGATTAAACGCATTTCACTAATGTTGTTGATTTGCCAAGTTTTACCTGAGTCGGTGCTGCGCGCCATTAGATTATAAAACTTCCCGAGGTTTACGGTATCTGGCATGCCACCAACCACTACCAAAGTATGATTGCCTATGTAGGTGATGCCCGTTAAATTTACATTGGTTGCTAAGCGATTGACCTGCCATTTTTTGGCCCCAACTTTTTTATTTAAAAGATAGCCACTGTCGCCAACAGCCCAGCAATTGCCATTGGACATAATGGTAACGCCTTGCAATTTTATAAACTTACTGGCTGTAGTATCTACATTCCATGTTTTACCAGAATCGGAAGAGCTTACGGCTAAAAAATCTTTACCTACGGCTGCGCCATGCTGACCTTGAAAATAAATGGCATTGGCATAGGCCGCAGTTTTAACATAGGTTTGGGTCCATAATTTTCCACCATCTATTGTTTTAAGCATGCGGGCATTTTCGCCTGTGATGATGCCATGCAAAGAATCGAAAAAATAAAGCGCTCTTAAATTGTACAAAGTTGGCAAGGCCAATTTGGCCCATGTTTTTCCTGTATCTTTTGATTTAAGTAGGGTTGAATTATTGCCAACAGCATAAGCCGTCTTATTCAAAAGGGTTACGCCATATAAATCTTGGGTAGTTGGACTCACTACTTTTTTCCACTGCGCATTCGCATTTAAAACACAACTTAATATTCCGATAAAAAATAAAACCCTTTTCATACTAAACCAATTAGACTACAAATTTAGTCGATTTAATAATAATTTCTCGACTTGCCTATTTTTCTAAGCAAGCGAATACTTAATTTTGCAATGTGATACGAGCCAACACTACTGAAGATTTTTATTTAAACAGCGAAGGCTTGTTAGTATTTACAGAACACTACCATTTAAAACGCGGCTCATGTTGCGGCATGGGGTGTTTGCATTGTCCATATGAGCATGTGAACGTTAGAGACAAATCAAAAATAAAAAGCTTACAAAAACCCTTAAATACCAAATAAAAAACAGCTGATTAAAAATGGAAGACTTGAGTGAACTTGGCAAAGAAATTATCCTATTGTTGGTATTTGAAGAAGAGTTTAATAAGCTAATTGTAGAAACAACAGAGCCCAATAAACATGCTGTAAAAGATGAACTGCGCTATTTAATAGCAAAAGATTTTGCAAAACCTGCTGGCGAAATTGAAACAGGTTTGCGCCAAGGTTTTATTTACGACAGCGATAGAATGTTTGAATACAGCTATTGCCTAACTGCAAAAGGGTACCAATTGATGGAAGCCCTCATTCAAAAAAAACCTAAATAACAGGGTCGATTAAATGTTTACATTTATGCTTACTTGTTGTTTTGTTACACCAATTTACAACCAATTCCCGCTCCTATTTTTAGAAGCAAGGATTAGCATGGCTTAACCAAGATTTTAAGCTGAAAAATTTCGCTGTTTGTAAGGACTATTTGCAATTAACTTTTGAATTTACATTTTAACATAATTTGTATTAGCAAATCGAATATTAAATAGCGTTTAATTATCAGAAGAAATTTTATCACCTAATTAGGTTGACTGTGGCCGATAAATAAATTTTAGCAGCGGGTTTTTTAGGTAAATCCGTTGATTTTATTTTTAGTTGAACTAGATAAATACCATTTTGAACAATTGCTCCATTACATGACCCATCCCATCCTTCTTCAGCATTTTTCGAATAGAATACTAGCTCACCCCATCGATTGAAAATAGACATTTCTAAATTATCTATGGATTTGCCAAAAATTTTAAAAACATCATTTATGCCATCATTATCAGGCGTAAAAGCATTAGGAATGAATATATAATCCATTATATCACATTCTATAACGTTTAGATAAATAGTATCAAATTGCCAACAATTATCAAAGGATTTTAAAATTAATGTGTCGCTTTTAGTACCTTTAATTTGTATATCCTTGAGGTTAGAAAACTTTAAGTTTTTTAGGTACCATTCTATGTTAGTAGTTAGTGCACTTAAAATCACAGAATCATTTATACATAGCGTAAAATTATTAGAAACAATTGCTTTATGTTTTGGATATTCTGTTACTTGGAAAGAGTCTATAGCAGGACAGCCATTAATATTTGAATTCCTAATAAAAACACCAGTAGTATTTACTGGGATATGGGTACTTTGAAGCCCAATTGTCCAAAGAAATTTTGTTTGGCCTTTGACACTATCCTTGCCTATTAAGACTGTGCTATCCTTGCATTTAGTATAAAGGTGTGCTTTAGATGTTATTGCTTTGGTAGAGTCTACTATTAGAGTATCTGTCCATTGACAACCATTCCTGTCTTTTTGAAGCCAATATGTGCCAGGATTTTTCACTATTATGCCTGCGGTGGTATCTCCTGTTGACCAGAGATATTTATCCGTAATATGGTTATTATTACATTTTAAGGTTAACGGGTTATTTGTTATACATAAACTACCTGATTTCTTAATTTTAAATGGACATTGTAACTTAAACCTTGTTGCATATAAACCCCTATTTAATGTCCCCCAATTTGTGCAATACAAGGAACTTGGTTTTAAATTATTCCTAAATAACGCTGACCCTGCATTAGTAATTTCCAATTTTGCTTTTATTGTAAGATATTGACCACCATTAACACCCTTTATCTTTGTTTTTACTGTATAATAATAATCATCTTGGCTATACCAAGGGGATGTTGTTGGATTTAAAGCAAAATAATTATAAATGTTAGTATCTTTATCATACACATTTTGCCGCGTTATAACTGCAATTTCATCGCCTTCAGAAGTTGGACTATTGCTTTGGGTTATCCGAATTTTAAAATCCTCATATGGATTTCGGTTTTTAATGTAAAATTTTTGACTCCAGGGTTGAAATGATTCAGATTTAATTAAAAATGTAAAATCGTAAATGCTATCTTTAAGTAATGGTGCATTTAGCTTTAAGCTAAAGCCAAAATCAGAGATAGTATCTCCATTCAAGTTAATAACTACACTTGTGCTGCTATCATTGCAAAATGGACCTGCAAGTGTTTTCCGGTTTAACCGAATGTCAAACTCTGTACAACTTTTGTGTGATAATGTATCAAAACCCTCCAATTTACAGTTTTTAAAAAAAAAATATTCATCTACAAAAGAGTTGCATCCAAGCGAACTGTATAATTTCCTATATACAGTCCCATATTTCCTGTAAATGGTTGCATTTAAAAAAATATCCTTACCTTTATGGATTAAGTTGCCATTTATAAATTGTTGCGAATGAAGTGGATTGCTATTCAAAATAAAAATTGAACAAAATAAAAACACCTGTAGCCCCTTAATAGGGGTTACAGGCATTATATATTTCATCCACTTAGTTACCATCAATGAAAATTTTAGTAGTGTATTGACTATTATTACCAAAAATGTTAATAATATAAACACCAGTTGGTAATGGCAAAGTTATGGTTTCTGCTGTTAAATCCCTATTATACACTTCTTGCCCCACTGAATTAATAATAACAAGCTTTCCGTGATATTTTTTAGTGTTAACTAAAGTCAGTTGATTAATATCAGAATTGATACCAAAATCATCCTTGGTAAATGTAGAATCAACAACTGTAACGCTTCCCTTGAAAGTATTTCCAATATTAGCAGACTGATTATGAATGTCAATGTTTGTTCCATTCTGGGAATCGTCGTTATTCATCGGTGGTAAAGGTAAGTTGTCATTTTCGTAAAAAGATCCATCGTAATTTGTAATGCTTGCGTCTAAACCACGGTTACCAGAAGGTACACCGACAAATGGCGTAGCATCTTCAGTAGGGTGTTCATTAATTCCATTTCCTGTACCAGCACCACCTCCACCACCAGAACTCCCTCCTATGACCCCATTGGTTTCCACACATGCATCCACATCTACATAAGGATTAGCATTCTTAATATCATCATAATCTGTCAGTCTTTTTAGTATTGGGTCGTATTCGTAAATTTTATGCCCGTTAATAGAATATAGAACAGTATTTATACCACTCATACTGGTAGAGATAATACCAGAATTTAAACTTCCACTACCACTATAACTTACCAATTGTTCCTTGCCACACACCTTATCCATAAATTCTAAAAATACTTCACTTCTTTTCATTTTACATTCATATCTGGTGGAGCATGAACCCGTTACTTTTGTATAATAAAGAAGTGCAGTTCCGCTGTTCCAATAAATTGGCGGCTGTCCGGGATTAGAAGTACTATTAATATTAAAAGTAGTACTTGAGGTATTTATATAGCTAACCCCACTCGCCATATCAGACCCTAGATGTCTGAAAACTTCATCACAATCACATACAACCGCTGGGCAATAATTAATCTGACCACCAAAATGGAAATTTTTGGTCGTATTGCATGGTAATAGACTGAATGCCGGACTATAGTTAATTGGGCGCGGAGTTTTGGTAAAGGTATATTTAAAACCGGCAGCACCACCCTTGCCTCCCTTTCCCATTGGATTCCAAGAATAGGTGCTGAAGGTTGCATGTGTGCCTCCACTTTTCTTTAAAATCCAAATTGTGCCACCATGGCCACCGGTGCCAGCATCGCCACCATTGCCTCCATTACCTCCATCGCCATATCCACCTACACCACCAGACGTGACAAAACCTCCGCTATTACATCCACCATCAGCACCTAAGCCGCCTTTGCCTCCCTTTCCACCATCACCACCATTTCCACCATTACCACCATTTGAACCAGCTGCGCTAAAACGTACCTGATTATTAGTAAAATTTAAGGTAGAATTGGCTACCTTTAAAAATAATATGCCTCCTCCAACTCCTGCAGTACCCGCATCACCCCCTTTCTTTCCATCCTCTCCTTTAACACCAAATTGACCTGCTACTGTGTTTCCGTAAGAATTTCCACCTTGACCACCCCATCCACCACCACCTCCACCTGTCGCAGAATGCTCCCCATAAGTTCCAGGACAACCTAAAACTAAATAGTTAGAAGAGTAAACAGAGTGAAGAAAACTAAAAATAAAATCTGTGGGTGAAGAATTTGTACCATTGGCTACCACATTATAAGCTGGTCCTCCTGTAACTCCATTATAGCTTGTTTGAAGTGCTAGTGGGTTGGTAGCTTTTAAAATGCCATCTGGTTCTCCAATAAGGCCAGTGCTGTTTTCAAAAAATGAACTATATGCAGGATAAATTGTTCTGTCAACACTTCCTGTATGCGATCCAAGGCAAGATCCTCCGACTCCCCAAGCTGCTGCAGCCAATGCACCATTGCTTCCCACTCCAATGGCTCCAGTTGGACTTATAAATTTAGCAGGAAAACCTTTGGCACTAACATTAAAGTAACCGCCGTTCATTACAAAATTATTACCAACCATAACACATAATATGCCTCCTGTTCCCCTGTTCCAATCGAAAGCAGGACAGGTTATAATTCCTGAATTTATTGTCAAATTCCAAAATCTTTTCACTTTTACAATTTGTAAATAATCCAAATTGCCACCAAGAGTAAAAGTAGGCCATGTGTTTGTATAAATGGTACCGCTAGTGGTTACATATGGTTTTAAACTAACGCTTCCTGTGTTAGTACCGCTTACTGTACCAGAACCTGTTGTAGAACTGTTAGAATTAACTTCGCACATTGTATAACTCCCCATACTTGTATAAGTGCCTCCATCATTAATCATTTGAATTACCATTACCCAATCACCTGTGGCAAAACTTCCTTCAAAATTATCTAGGGTTAATGTCCTACTTGTACTTCCAGTTGTCATCCCTGTTACTCTTGCTCTTTCACTGCACCAAGTTTCATCAGCCGCAATTGTGGCAGATGTATGGGTACTTAGGGGCCAACCATGCATTTGTGCATTCAGCGGAAGTTTTGACAAAAGCAATATAAAAAGCGCTAAAAAGTTGGCTATTTTTTTCTCTTTAAATAAAGAATTCAAATGAATCAATTTAAAAAATTTGAATTGTTGACTTATTCGAAAAGTTAATTTCTGATTAAGAATTGATTTAAAAATAAGCCTCTTAGTTGAAAACTTAATTTTAGTAATTTCTTTTTTTGCGAAGCTAATTGTGCGCTCAACACAATTTTTTAATTGTTTGTTCATATATTTTTATTTAAAAAATTTACTTTTTTAAACTTTATTAATAAAACAATTAGCTGTAATCTTGTTATATAAATAGAGTGTCGTTTGTATCTATATCAAATTTTATTATTCTCTTATTTTAAAACATTTTAACAAATGAAATTCATTTTATTTGTTAAACAAAGTTAATTTTACAACTGCTTAATAAACAACTGCTTAAATTTAATACAGCTTACTATTATCGTAAAAAACGAAAAAGGTTGAATTAGATTAATTGACACCAATTTTCAACTACACAAAAACAAAAACACTTAAAGTATCTAATATCAAATAATTTTTATAGTAAAATACCCTTATTTTTCTTCCCTGCGGAACGAAAACCTAATAGATTAGCATAACAAATCCATACATACTCTTATCAATTCGCAAAAAAAGTTCAATCGAAAAGCTATTAACGATTGGTATAATTAATTATATATTTGCCAAATAAATATATGTCAGATTATTTTGCTCACCCCACCGCAGTAATAGATGAAGGATGTACCATTGGCAATGGCTCTAAAATATGGCACTTCAGTCATATTATGCCCAATTGCACACTGGGAGAAAAATGCAATATCGGTCAGAATGTTGTCATCTCGCCCGAAGTGGTTTTAGGATCGAATGTAAAGGTGCAAAACAATGTTTCTATTTATACCGGTGTGATTTGTGAAGATGATGTTTTCTTAGGACCAAGCATGGTGTTTACCAATGTTACCAACCCTCGCAGTGCGGTGAATAGAAAAGAGCAATACGCTAAAACCATTGTAGGTAAAGGGGCCAGCATCGGTGCAAATGCCACCATTGTTTGTGGTCATAATATTGGCGAATACGCTTTTATTGGCGCAGGTGCGGTAGTAACGAAACATGTACCAGATTTTGCATTGTTAGTGGGTAACCCAGCGCGACAAATAGGATGGATGAGTGAGTATGGACATCGTTTAGAATTTAACCGCGAAGGCATTGCCATTTGTGAAGAGAGCAATCAAACCTACGAACTGAAAGAGGGGCTTGTAAAAAGAATAAAATAAAGATGAAAAATATATTGGTTACTGGCGGTTTAGGCTACATCGGTTCACATACTGTTGTTGAATTAATTGCACACAATTACAATCCTGTTATTATCGATGATTTAAGCAATACAAATATTGAAGTATTAGAACGCTTAAAAAAAATAAGCGGTAAAGAGATTACCTATTATAAAAATGATGTTTGCGATACCGCAACTTTAATTAATATTTTAAACACCCATCACATTGAAGGGGTTATCCATTTTGCAGCGTTTAAGGCTGTTGGAGAATCGGTTCAATTTCCTTTAAAATATTACCACAACAATATTGGAGGCTTGGTATCGCTTATCAGTGCCATGGAAGCTTGTCAAATTAAGAACATTGTTTTCAGTTCATCGTGCACTGTGTATGGCGAGCCTGATTTTTCGCCTGTAGATGAATTATCGCCCATTAAAAAAGCGAGCTCTCCTTATGGCAATACCAAACAAATTGGCGAAGAAATATTAAACGAATGCGCTTTTTTAAATGCTGTAGCCTTAAGGTATTTTAATCCAATCGGTGCGCATGAAAGTGCATTGATTGGTGAATTACCGTTGGGCATTCCGAATAATTTAGTACCGTTTATCACACAAACAGCGGCAGGTATACGCGAAAAAATTACTGTTTATGGCAACGATTACAATACCAAAGATGGCACTTGTGTAAGAGATTATATCCATGTGGTTGATTTAGCGAAAGCCCATGTGAAAGCCATTGATTTTATCAATCAAAATCCAAACAATCATTTTGATGTATTTAACATTGGTACTGGTAATGGATTTACTGTACTCGAAATTATAGAGACCTTTGAAAAAGTGAACCAAATAAAACTCAATTATACCATTGGTGCGCGAAGAGCAGGTGATGTAGAAAAGGTATGGGCCAATAACGACAAAGCAAGCAATGTACTAGGATGGCAAGCCGAACTCAATTTAGAAAAAATGGTAGAATCTGCATGGCGCTGGCAACAGCATTTGCATTAAAAAAACTTCATCAATAGCGCCATAGAGATAGATTAAGCTAACACATACAGCAACCCTTTAACCTAACATACAATGAGCAAACTTTCTCACTTAGCAGACACTTTAATTCCATCTGAAATCATCAAATTAGGAAATGAAATTGCAGAGCGAATAAAACAGGGACAAACGATTTATAATTTCACCATTGGCGATTTCGATCCTGCTATTTTTCCCATTCCAATTGAACTTGAAGATGAGATTGTCAATGCTTATAGAAATAAGAAAACCAATTACCCGCCTGCCAATGGCATTGTTGAATTGAGAACAGCCGTGGCGAATTTTATTCGCAACAACCAAGGTTTGGATTACGATGCAAGTTCCTATTTAATATCAGGTGGCGGAAGACCTTTAATTTATGCAGCTTATAGAACCATTTGCGACAAAGGTGAAAAAGTAATTTATCCTGTGCCTTCATGGAACAATAACCATTACACCCATTTTATAGAAGGCGAACATATTTGTGTAGAAACCACCGTAGAAAATAATTTTTTACCTACTGCCGAAGAATTGATTCCGCAATTTAAAGATGCTGTCTTATTGGCTCTGTGTTCTCCATTAAATCCAACGGGAACTGTTTTTACGAAAGACCAATTGTATAAAATTTGTGAAGCGGTATTAGCCGAAAACAAAAGCAGAAGTGCCGACCAAAAACCATTGTATATTTTATACGATCAAATTTATTGGACCTTGACGTATGGCAATTCCGAGCATTACGACCCCGTAAGTTTGTTTCCTGAATTGCGCGAATACACTGTGTTTATAGATGGTATTAGCAAAGCGTTTTGTGCTACTGGGGTGCGTGTTGGTTGGTCGTTCGGCCCTTCAGCCATTATCGATAAAATGAAAGGTATCTTAAGTCATATTGGTGCTTGGAGTCCTATGGCCGAGCAAGTAGCCACTGCCAATTATTTGAAACAA
>CANFUB010000008.1 GCA_947450015.1 Bacteroidota bacterium
GTAAAATAAGACATTTTAAGAATGGCAAATGCAAAACCTCTGGCGCCATCTCTAAATCCTCCGAGTAGGAAAAAACTTCCTAAAAAGAACATGGGACCAATTAAAACACTTTTCATCAGTTTATATTTTAACTTTTGTTTCCAAGTAAATTTCGAAACAATCTCGGGTGTTTGAGCAAATTTAATATATCTAGACGCTTCCCATGCTGCGTACTCATTATGTTTATTGATATAGTGCGATGCACCTCTAAAATCTTGGTGATCAATTTTACTTTTAATTTTACCAATATTGCCTTCTAATACTGGATGTTCATGAATCTCCATGTCTAGATTACTCCATTGATCTTCCTCTATTTTTTCATACTCCCCTGCTCCTACTTTGAATAATGCTAATTTATGCAGTGGGTAGCCTCCCTTTAATTTTTTACCTAAAAAATAAATAGTATAGTTCAACCAATACCCATCTTTATCATCATTTTCTAGTGCTAACCTTAACTCTTCCTTAAATTCTGATGTTAGATATTCATCAGCATCTAAGAATAAAACCCATTTGGTTTGGGGTGTGTGATTTCTTAAAAACCAATTTCTTTTTTTCGGAAATTTTCCATCCCAAACAAAATCTATAAGTTCTGCACCATAATTGGCCGTTATTTGCTTGGTATTATCGGTGCTTCCAGAATCTACTACAACAATGTGTTTGGCAAAATCTTTACCGATGGCTTCGAAGCAACCAGGAAGGTTTTTTTCTTCGTTGCGTGCTGGTATAACAATGGTTAAATCGAGATGCATAGGCTTTTTGTAAATCCCTTTGAATTAAAAAACAAAAGGTTATGGTTGTTTTTTAAAATAATTAACGAGTTTAATAACGGCATAATTGGGTGATAAAAGAAATGATACCATGAAATACCACGCGAACTTATGGTATTGCTTTGACAAAGCTGAAATACCCGCATTTCTAAAATAGACCATTGAATAGTTAAATCTGGTTTGGTTCCATCTTTTCAGTTTTGAGCCTGAATTTTGAATTTTCATATATTCTTCGAAGCTTGTTTCTGGCTCGCCTATTCTTCTTAACCACATGCTATGCGTTGTATATGAAATGAAGTTGGTGACATGCATGGGTTTTCTGACTGTTACAGAATTTGAATGTATCCTGTATTTCATTAATACTTCAGGTATAATCAGTAACACTTTCCCTCCATTGAAAATGAGTTTATTGAAAAACTCAAAATCCTCACAAGGTTCAAACCTTTTGGCAAGTCCATTCACTTCTTGAAATGCTGCCTTTAAAACTGTTAAAGCCGTGAAAGAACATGTTATGAAATGCCCTTTTTTAAAGATGGTATCAAAGGCCTCTTTGTTAGATAAAAGCGGATACTTTTGTGTGCCGAAAATACGACCTGTTTCGTTGATGTAAAAGCAATCTGAACTAACGGCATGTACACCTGGATTCTCATTTAGAAAACTAATTTGCCTTTCAAGTCGGTTGGGCATCATTACGTCATCGGCATCTAAAAAGGCACACCATTTACCAGTGGCTCTTTCTACCAATTTATTGGTCGACTCACTCTTACCTGAATTCGGTTCAAAGTATGCTTTAATTCTAACATCATTTTCAGAATATTGGCGAATGATATCGGCAGAATTGTCTGTTGATCCATCATCTAAAATCAATAATTCAAAATCACCAAACGACTGTCCAAGAATACTGTCGATTGTCTCGGCAATATACTTTTCCTGATTGTAAACGGGCAATATAACTGATATTAGAGGCAAATTTATTAAACGTATATTTTAAATTAAGCAATGGCTGTATATTTAAATCAATCCATTACTAAATTTCTTTTCTTCAGTGGGACACATGGAAATCCGGCACACACCATCCACTCTGGCATGTGTTTATTCACCACTGAACGTGCGCCAATTACAGCACCTTTACCAATTTTTATTCCAGGGTGAACAAAAACCTCTGTGGCCACCCAAGCATAATCACCAACTGTAATTGGTTTAGTAACAAGGATAAACCCTTTTGTATTATAGTCATGCGTTCCTGCACAGAGATGGGCTCCTTGCGAAATCACCGCCTTCTTACCTATGTGAATAATATCCTGTGAGTAAAGGATCGCACCATTTGCAATTCCACATTCATCCTCTAGGATTAGGTTCCATGGCGCCCAAATCTTAACCTTTGGATAAACATGCACCTTTTTTCCAACCTTGGCTCCAAAACAACGCAGAAGGAACGCTCTCCAGAAATGCAATGGTTTGGGCGAGTAGGTAAACAGTATGGTTGCAGTAAAACCCCAGAGAAGACGCCCTAATCTATTAGTTAAGGAGAATGACGGTCCACTATGTGTATCCTGATTATGCATTGTGTATATATGTTATTTGGATTGATTAGCACCCGAGATTTTTCCGAGTTCCTTACGAAAGTATTCAAGATAGATATCTGCAGCCTTTCTTAGCAAATGAACGCCATCACCTGTCTGGTAGGCCATAGAAGTATCTACCTGAATAAATGAATAATGATGTTTGGTTGCCAAGGAACTGAAAAAGTTGCGTTGGTGACTAATAACAGGTTGATTCGTTAAACTGCTGTCCATAGGCATTTCATAAAATATAATTTGGCATCCTCTAGCCGCAAACCTAGCAATGAGATCTTCAGCATGTTTTAGTTTCGCATTAAGTATTTCGATGTCCTTAATTTCCGACCATTCCTTTAATTCTTTATCTAGCAAGGTATTAAACAATGCATCTGCAGGTTTGTTGTCATTAACTTTATTATTTGCTGGACTTTTCACCCTGTCGATAACATTGGGTAAAATCTTATTTTTAGTTTGTAAAAACGGCAAATAATACCGCATGGTATAAAGGGGCTGATCAAATATAGAATGCATAATATTGCTGTCCACTCCCCTGTTTACATGGTTAATCTCAATAAATATGCGCTGAGGCACTTTATTGGTTTTATTTAAGATTTCAAGACCTGTGGCCGAACCAGAAAAAGGCAAGTAGAGCATGAAATTTTTATCTTTAAAAATATCATTCCGTTCAAAAATTCCACTTAAGGAAGAACCAAGCAGAACTGTATTGTAATCGACTCCATCATACAAATATTCTTGTATGCGTTCTTCATTGGTATAAAAAACCTGTTTCTTCAATGGAAAAATGAAAAGCCAAACATTGTATAATACCAGCAATAAAAATGCATAAATCAGTAATGTTGTTAATTTTTTCATAAATTTAGGTTTAAAACTGGAAGTAAATAAAAGAACCTTGCGTACCGCTGTTCGTAAAAATAAGGAATAAAAGAAGGCTATACATCAATAATTCGAACCTTCCAAAGTATTTTTTGAATACAGGTGCGTTTTCCGTCAATCTTAAATATATCAAATGATATGAAATAATCATTGCTGAATAAAAAACAAGTGATAGTTCATTGAGCCCAAACTTGAATTTAATGGATGTATTTTGGAACATCGATAGGATGTATGCTACGACATGTGAAAAATCACTTAGTTTAAACAACAGCCAAAGAAAAGTCACCACAATGAATACGATTAACATGCCAAAATAATTCCGTCCCATATCCTTCAATTTATCTTTTAAAATGAAGCGTTCTAACAATAGAAAGAATCCATGCATGGCACCCCATACTGCATAACTCCAAGCGGCTCCATGCCAAAAACCACCAAGTAACATTACCAAGAAGAGATTAAGATATGTCCGGTACTCGCCCTTTTTATTACCACCCAAGGAGATGTATAGGTAATCTCGCAACCAAGTAGACAATGAAATATGCCATCTTCTCCAAAACTCAGAGAATGAAGAAGCAATGTAAGGAAAATTAAAATTCTTTGGTAATGAATAACCAAAGAGTGCCCCGAGACCTATTGCAATCAATGAATAACCTGCAAAATCTGCAAAAATTTGCATGGAGTATCCAAACAACAATAATATCAAATTACCTGATGAGTAACCTTGAAAATACGGGAATGTAATTGTACCTGTGATGTCTTTGAGATTATCTGCAACTACCATTTTTAGAAAAAACCCAAGTATAATTTTCTTTACTGCCTCTTCCCATTGAATGTCCTTAAAAGCTTTAAAACCCATTTGAGGATAGAATTCACGGGCCTTCAAAATAGGGCCCGCAATTAAGTGTGGAAAGAAGGAAATAAAGAATGCCGTCTTCGTGAGATGCTCATAAAAGGTATTTTCCTTGTATTGGAGGACCGTCTTTCCTTTGTGCAAGTCTACCAACAAACTGATACCTTCAAAAGTATAAAACGAAATACCTATTGGTAAAGGAACACTAATGAGTAAATCGAGAAAACCATTATTGAAACTCAATTCCTTACTCAATGTTGACGCAATGAGCGGACTGTATTTAAAAAAGGCTAACACACCCAAATTAAAGACAACACCTAGTGTGAGTATTCTTTTTGCCTTTTCGTGACTGACTTTGTAGATGCTATAACTGCAAATAGTATTTATTAGTACTGAAAAAAGCAACAATAACAAAAGGACTGGTTTTTCGAAAGCATAAAAGAAAAAACTAGCGAGTAATAAAATAACAAGCTGATTTTTCTGAAAGAACTTTCCTGGCAAATAATAGAGCCCGAATGTAATAATGAAGAAGATGAGAAATTCAAAACTGTTGAATAACATGTGTAATTGATTTTAGTTTATAAAGGTTGGATCTGATATTAGTTTCTGATTAATTAAGGAGGTCTTATGATTGCTTTAGTTGATCTTGCATTGTCTCTATAAATTTCAATGCGCTTTTTTCAATAGAGAACAAACTGGCGTATGTGTGTGATGCATTTGCCCCCATTTTTTTTCTTTGTTCTGTAGATAGTCCTAGCCAATAATTGAGAGAATCTTTTGTACCCTTCAAGTCATCGTGCCCTATTACACCTGCATTTTTTTCACTTATTTCATTCCAAATATTGACCTGATCTGAAATAATTACAGGTTTGCCGCACGCTAAGGCCTCAACAACAGCAATGCCAAAATTTTCCTGATGACTGGGCAAAATAAATGCTTCACAACAGTAAAAAGCACCCCATTTATGGCTACCACTAAGCATCCCAGTAAAAATAATTTTTTCTGAAATAGCGGGATTTTTGTTTATGATTTCTTTCAATGACTGCCCATATTCTGTGTCTGCACCGGGTCCAGCAATCAGAAGACATGGGAGATTATTTTGCTTTGTAGAAATCTCGGTATATGCTTGAATTAACAAATCTATTCCTTTTTTGGGATGTATACGGCTTAGAAAGAGAAGATATGGTAATTCCACCTGCTGGGGGAATAACTTTGCAACCGAGTCCTTCATAGCAGGGATAAAATCAGGTGGTTGTTCGATTCCGTAACCAATATTCAATTCCTGTGCAGGATGATAATTACTAAATGTTGTCCTAGCAAGTTGGAGTTCTGCTTTACAAGTAAACAATAATCCATCTGAATTATTGATAATTTTTGACTCAATCAATTTCCAGTATACATTGTTGCGAATGGCCTTCAATTTCCTACCAGATGCAATTTGAAAATACGGGTCTAACATGCCATGTGGCATTACATAAAACCTTGGAAGATTGCTTGCATTTTTCACCTTTTTTAGATGCTTTAATGCTTTGTGTACGGCATAACCATGAAATTGCCATAAGCCATGCACAATCACTATATCGTAGTTACAAATATTGGCCAACAACCAAGGTTTTAATTTGTCGCTATAGCACCATGAAGTTTTTGCTGGTCCAAGCGCTACAATCTTAAATGTGTCTTTGGTAAGGAATGTTTCTTCTGGGTTGTCCAAACAAACCACTTCGTTGGTAACACCCAATCTTGCCAATTCGGGTATGGCATTGCGTATTCCTTGGCAAGGTCCACCCTTCTGTGGATCCATACTTGAAATAACGCGCAATACTCTCATAATATTTATTATTTACTAATTCCGTTTTGCTCCATCCATTTTTCCAGGACCACAAAAGACCAAATGTGCATCCAAGTGATGGCCTTATCGTTCGCCAAAAAACGATTCCACAACCCATTTAAGTTTTGCTGATTGAAAATACCCCGACCCGCTAATTTTTGTATTGCTTCTTCACAATATTTTTTCAATTCATTCCTCATCCATTTATCCCATGGGAAAGCAAATCCTTTCTTTGGTCTGTGAACTATTTCTCCTGGCAATAAATCTCCCATTGCATCCACCAATAAACGTTTTGGGGTGTTCGCATCGAACTTATAATCGTCTTGAACAGTCAATAAAAATTCAATGAATTGAAAATCGAAAAAGGGCTCTCTTACCTCCAATGCCCAAGCCATGCTCATCTGATCCGTATCTTTTAACAATACATCGAGGGTGTAATTCGTGAGCTCTGCAACAGAGTACTGACTATAAAGTGGCATTTGGTTTATTTTTTCATTGTCCAAATCTAGCCATGCTTTACTTGGTTTATATTTTGAATTGAGAAACAATTTATTAATTTCTTCCTTCAAGAAAATACTTCTACTATTCGCGTAAAATGCACTAATTCCATCACCCTTTATGTCTTGAAAATCCTTGATCTTGGCGATTGCACGGTGGCTTATAAATTTATTTAAGACATTTATAAAGAGTCTTGACAAAGGATTTTTGATGGCGAATTTGAACTTATTGAAATCCTTCCATCTTCTGAAGTTTCTATATCCTACAAATAATTCATCACCACCAATACCCGTAAGTACAACTTTAATTCCAGTAGCAGCCACAAGTTTAGAGACTAAGTAAGTGTTGATACCATCGACTGTTGGACTATCCATGTATTTTATGAAATCTGGCAACTCTTTTAACAGATCATCTGGATTGAGTTTAAATTCAGTATGTTTGGTGTTGTATTTTTCTGCTATCAGCCTTGAATATTGAGACTCATCAAAATCTTTATCATCGAATACAATTGAAAATGTCTCAACAGGAACCGAAGACTGGGCAGACATTAAAGCCACTACTGCCGATGAATCAATGCCTCCCGAAAGAAATGCACCAACTTTTACATCTGCAACCATTCTGCTTTTTATCGAATTTTCAAACAGTGTTCTGGTCTTCTTTACTGTGTCATTGTATGATAGTTTAGACGGTGCGCGATTTCCAGTATCAGCCATTGACCAGTATACCGATTTTTCGAATACACCCTTATTGAAAACGGCATATTCACCAGGAGAAAGCTGGAATATCCCTTTTATCATTGTATTAGGGGTCTTAACAGCCATGTTGGCAAAGTATTGATATAAGGCATCTTCATCAATCTTCCTTTCAATAATTCCAGTTGCGAGCATACTTCTTAATTCGGAACCAAACAATAGCGTGCCTTCGTTTTGATAATAATAAAATGGTTTTACTCCTATACGGTCGCGAGCAATAAATAACGATTCAGACTTCTTATTCCATATGGCAAAAGCGAACATACCGTTTAGATGTTCTAAACAGTTACTTCCCCATTGAATAAAAGCTGCAAGTATGACCTCTGTATCAGATGTGGTTCTCCATTTATAATCAAGTTTTGCTTTCACAT
Organism: Bacteroidota bacterium; assembly: GCA_947450015.1. GTDB lineage: Bacteria > Bacteroidota > Bacteroidia > NS11-12g > UBA955 > JABMMZ01. Next base: position 7,559 of record CANFUB010000008.1, read on the forward strand.
CCATGTAATTATAAATTTCACCATTGAAGACAATTACATAATCGCCACTTGCATCTATGAATGGCTGATTGGCGCCATTGCTTAAATCTAAGATGGATAACCTGGTGTGTCCGAAGGCAACATGTTCATTTACATAAATTGCTTTAGCATCGGGACCACGGTGGGCTATTGCGTCCACCATTCCATTTATCATCACGGTACTTTTTTCTTTACTTATACCTATTATACCTGCTATTCCACACATTCTAGTTTATTATTTTTATTATCAAAGGTTCAATCAAGCCACATTTTCCGGTAAGGCAATACGCAAATAAATACGTTCCATTTTATCCAGATTGGCTTCCAAATTAAATTTGTTAACCTGTTCAATTCCTTCCAAAATTTTCCTTTCTAAATCCACAATTGGCAAATTCAATATTTGTTCAATAACATTAGCTCCCGAAGCTACCCAGGATTGAATATCTGTTGTAGATGAAGGTCGTTTCGGCAAATAAAATGCAGCGTGACCTCCAACTTCTGTCATTGGTGCTGTGTTTGTAGTTATTACTGGAACAGCACTTGCCATAGCCTCTGCTATTGGCCAACCAAAGCCTTCGTATAGCGATGGAAAAAGAAATAATGATGCACCAGCATATAATTTACAAATGATGTCATCATTGATTCCCTGCAGAACATGAATATCATTTTTGAAAGGCGAGTCTGACAACAACACATTCATCTCCTCATTCAATGCCTCGCCAACTAAAATCAAAGGTAGAACTTGATTTTTATTACTTTTACGCCATTCTAGATAACATTCTATTACCCCAATTCTATTCTTATACCACAAATTACCTCCTACGTGTAAAATGTATCCATCTTTCAATCCTAATCCAAGCTGATCTGTTAGCTCCTTTCTTGTATTGGACACATCCATTGGTTTGAAAATGGGGTTGATTCCATTATAAACTACCTCCGCATTATACACTGCTGGTTTCAATATTCTTTCTAAATCAGCTTTGGTTTTTTCAGAAACACAAATAAAATTTTTAGCCTGCTTATAGCCATTTCTAATGTAATTTTGGTATTGCCTTCCTGTCCAACCCAAACGATTTTCTCGGATAAGCCCCATTTCAGATTCCTGCGCTAGGAAATCATGACAATGTACAACATGTGGCATATTTGACACCATAGGAACCCATGGCCCCAATGCATTATCGGTAAAAACAAATAAATCATTTTTTTTGTTTTTAAGTTTCTTTTTAACATGATATGGGAAAACAATGAACTGGTCAATGTATCCCATCCACTTCCTAAATACACTTGGAATTGGAAAATTGTAAAAGAAGGGTTCCGGTTTCCAAATCTCTACTTGATGTCCTCTTTGGCGCATGCCTTCAGATAACATCTGTAGGTAAATATTCATACTTCTTGAATTGAAGAAATCCGGATGTGAAAAAAATACGATGTTCAAGTAAAGTGATTTAACAATGAAAAAGAAGAAGAATTGTCAACGCTACACCTTCTTTAATCTAGCTTGTCTGAATTTTTCTATCGGTGCAGCAATAAGTTTATTTAACAACAATGAGAAGAGAATGGAAATAACTGCTACAATCCATGCTGCGTCCAAATTAATAAATTTTACATTTCTGCATACCATAAAAATGAAAAGATGTGAAATATAGACAGGGAAAGATAATTCTCCTATCCAAGCATCAATCTTATTCGATTTAAAAAAATTAAACAGTATAGGAATTGCCAACAAGACGGTCAGAAAATAAGCAGATTCTTTCCAGGAAAATGGCATGAAGTTCATTTTGGTTGAAGGAAGTAATGGAAAAATAACGGTGAAGCCAAATACGGTAAGAATTACAATGTAAGAAATCCATTTTGCTAATTTTATTAAACGCATTTTTTTATAAAAATGGAATGCTACGCTCCCTAATAAAAAGAACATAATTTCTGTAGGGAAAAATCTGTAAGACCACGGATCCTTTTGAAAACCAATGATGTTATATATAAACAATCTGAGTGCAAAGGAGACAATAATAATAAGAAGAATATTCCGCATCCTCCATTTTAAAATAAATGGCGCTATTAGGTAAAATAATATTTCTAACTCAAGGGTCCAACCTTGCGGCATCATTAGAAAAGTATAAAGTGCAGGTGGCGGAGAATTCTTCAAATCATTCAGGAAAAATAAATTGCCTGTTCCTGGATCAATACCCATGAACATAACAAGATCTTGTCCGAAAATAAAAATATTTGAAAATGCAAGAAAAATAAAAGACCCCACATTTGATTTTACTACCATGTAACTGTTTTCAAACCTCGGAAAATGTTGCCCCTTTGTAACAATGGCTATCCCAACACAGGTAACAATCATTCCTACTAAGACAATCCAATAGATTGGAATAAGACGCAATAGTCTGTTGGTTATGAATAGCTTGTAAGAACTGTTTAAACCAATGTATTTTTCTTTTAGAATAAGGGTCATGTAAAACCCAGAAATCATAAAGAATGATTGTACAGCAAGCTGTCCACCGACTAACTGAAGACCGAATATCGGACCACAGTGATAAGCCACCACCGATAATGCAAGTATTAACCTTAATGACCCCATAGTTTAATCGTTAATTGAAGGATTTTGATTATCCACAGTTCTAGTTTTAAGTGAGGCAATCCACAAACCTGCCACAAGCGAGAAAAAACCGAGGGCCGTTGGTTGCTGCCATCCACCTTGAGTTATGATCAGTATTCCAAGACTGCCTATTAACCATGGCAATAAATCCCCACCATTTAATATATTGTAACTTCTAAGGGTAAGTTTGATGGACATAGCCACCCTTATAAATATAACAAAAACACCCATAAGTCCAAATTCACCGATTTGCCGCATCCATTCGAAATCTGCTAATCCGAATACCCTATAATCATCCAACATCACAGCACCGAATATACTTCCACTTCCAATTCCAAAACCGAACAGTGATTGTTCAGTTGATCGCGCAATCGCCTTGAACAGTTGCCCGAGAAAACGGTCTTCTATGACACCATCAACTAGTCCACCTTCTTCTTCATTGGCGCTTTCGAATCTGTTTGCAAACACCTCAGTAGCTGTGCTAAAGAAACTAATATTGCTAGCCAGGTTCAATACCAAAATGAAAATAAAACCTGCCATGACAATTTTACCCAAGTATTTGGGTTTGCTAGAAACTGATATAATTAGAAATATAATTGAAACAACCACCTGAAACAATAGTCCCCGACTAATAGAAATGGGCACTGCAACAATTAGTGCCAGCGTAGCTCCAATTAAAATGTTTCGTTTAATCAATTTAGGAGTCATTATAAAATATAGCACGAAAGGGGCAATGAGACTATAGTATAAAGTCGTTCCATTGGTAAAAGAGAATGTTGCTGAAGGTCTGAAATAACCTAAAGCACCACCAAATCCGGAACCATCTTCATCACCTCCTACGCCTCGGTTGACCAAAGCCGTTTGAGGACTGTAAAACTGAAGGCATAATAGAATCGACATCGGAATGGCAATATAAAGCATTACCCTACCGACCTTTATGACATCCTCACGATCGAATATCCTTCCAATAATAAATACAACAGGGAAATAAAGAAAGAATGGTCTAATGCCATATAATGCCACAATTATGTTTCCATGACAGAGAAATATTGCAGTAAAAAATGCAACAATTCCAAGCAATATAATACCACCCATGTAGCTATTATACTTCAACAATCCCCTTCTCATTGAAAGAAAGATTAGCCAGAACACGACAGGGTCACGCACAATCAATAATGGTGTGGCAAGAAATGGCAAAAACCATTTCCTTAAGGCGCCTTCAAATACCCAAAGAAAGATATAAACCCAAATCCAGATTTTAAGGTCCCTATTAGGTCCTGGAGGAAATTCTCTGTTAATGAGATGCTTTATGCTAAAGGATTTTGACATTCTATGCGGAGATTAAACCAGTAATCAATTTTCGTTAATTTTTTCAATCAGTTCCTGTCTGAATTTACTCCAAGGGCGCTGCCTTGCAGTTTCAATTGCATGTTTTGCGGCTATTGAAATCGATTCCGGTTGGTTATACAGATTTGTAAGAATAGCAGTTAATTCTACAGTAGAACCGGCATTGAATAACCACCCATTTTTACCATTTTCAATCAGGTCGGGACCTGCGCAATTGTATGTCGTCACCACTGGTGTACCTTGTGACATTGATTCGGTAATAACAAGGCCAAAACCATCAAATAATGTCGGAAAAACCAAAAGATCTGAGGCATGCATCAATTCTAAAATTTCAGGATGTGGTAAACTTGGAATCCATCTGTGTTTCGACAATCCTTTATTCAATGCTTCACAGTTAAAACTAGACTTTCTTCCAACAACGGTTAATTCCACTTTATCGCCCAAAATATCAACAGCTTCAAATAGATTCGCAATTCCTTTTTGTTGTGAAAGTGAGCCTACAAATAATAATTTTAGCGGGGTATCCTTAAGTATTTCCCTTGTTTTTGCTTTAGTGGTTACTTCAGGAAATCCATATGGAATTATTGATACCTTTGGTAAATTTCCAGGGAAAGTTCTCAAGGAATCTGCAGTGAACTGACTGGCCACAAATATACAGTCTGCCATTTCCAACTCATGGTCCTTCCTCTTGAGCTTAGCATCTGAATCTATTAAAGCACTAATTGTCGATCTCCATTCTGGGTAAGAATTCCTTTGGGCCTCAAGGATTTCAATCTTTGTCCTCCAATAACCTGTAGGCAGATCGTAATAGGTTTTAATTCCTTTTCTTTTTGCAACTTTAAATGCATATTCAGCCCCATCCTCATATGCATATATACCACCGACTGTTTCTTTTGTTGAATTTCCAATCCAGTTTGCAACATGTTTGTCGAGCGATTGATAGATAGCGTCTACTGAAAGTTTGCCGGTTTCGTGTTTAACCAAAAGATTCAACTTTAATTTCAAAGCTAATAATCTACCTAATTCCTTAAATGCTACAACGGTAGTGAAAGGTTTAAGATATTCATCAAAACGTCTTCTGTTGAATTCCGACAAGCCCTTCACTTTGCTTAACTTTTCAAAAATATTTCCATTAAAACAGGCAATACTAGTAAAGAATTTTTTCAATATTTTACCTTCAAATAAGGCCTGTAAAGTGGCTCTTACATTTGCATTTCCTGTAGGATGTATTAATATAATTTGTCTCTTATTCAAGCGTTATAACAATCAAAAAATAGTTCTTTTAAAATATCAATTTGCATTTTCTGAAGTTTGGGATGAGCGCATAAAAACCTTTCTCATAGTTTCAAGATTGTGCTCTCCAAAATATAATTCCCTCGCATTTTGCCATGTCTTTTCGTGAACATCTAGTTTTATTAAACGATCCAATACCTCAATTCCATTTAAATTATTGCGATTGCTCCACATTATACCTGTTGAGGTAGTTTCTATGAATTCTGCAAGTGTGCTGTTTGAGGGTCCTTGACCTAGGACCGGTCGACCGGCCATAACATAACTTGAAAGTTTGGTCGGCAAACTTGTTTGACTGAAAAGGGCTGCATTTTTATCCATCGGATACATGCAATAAACAAAGTTACATTTGGCAAGTTCAAGCAATACTTTATCTTCCGATAAATCGCCTTTGATTGAAATGATATCAGCATACTCCGATGGAATGTCATCAGGTGCAGGATGATATCCCCACATATTGAGACTTATTATCTTGTTTTTATCAGCACCATATTGCTTCAAAACTTCCAAAAATTTTATCAAATCATTTTTATCATATACCGAACCAATATGACCAATTGTAAGTTGATTTTCGTTATCAATTTTGGTAAAACCATGATTAAAGTACAGTGGCTCCAAATAACGGTGACAAATTTCACCTGTTTGGTTACTTAGTTTTTTATAATAGGATTGCATTCCTTTGCTAATCACATCAAAATCATTTACAGACTTCATCGCTTTCACAGCCATTTTCTTTGCTAAACCTGCGAACAGAAAATAACGTTTTGAGCGTGAAGCTAGCGATCCAGCCCAATCGTCATGGAATGTAACGTGCACGGGTCGGTTTTTTTGTAATTTCTTTAATTCAATTGCAATCCTCAAACCTTCATTGTGTGAAATTAACCAATAGGCATCACATTCAGTAGCGAGTAGTTGCTGGACTATTTCATCTATTCGGCCCACCTTTGCTCCTTTGAGCATTCGCCATGTACCTATCACATCATTTACAATTGAACTCCCCATAATTCCTTGACCAAGGTGTCCAGATTCAAAACCTTTCACTTTTTGAGATGAAAGATATTTCCATTGAATTTCGAACTCAGGAAGATGCGATATGAGGCTCCGTAAGATAACTGCTCCACCGCCTGTATTGGGGGAATGCGCAGAAAAGAGACAAACTTTAGGCTTCATGTTTGAATTGATGACTAAAGCATTATCTGTTGCGCCAAGCTTCAACAATCTGACGTATTGTTTCTCTTAAAGATTGGGTAATGTCCCATTGAGGATAATGGGCTTTCATTTTCCTTAAATCAGAATAGTAGCAAATATGGTCACCAATTCGGTTACCTTCTAAATAAGAAAACACTTGTTCTTTACCTGTAAATTCTTCTGTTATTTTAAATGCTTCGAGAATGGAAGTACTGTTGTCCTTTCCTCCTCCTAGATTGTACACCTCACCAGTTCTTGGGCTAGCAACAAAGGCTGCCATAAATCTTGCCACATCAAGAGAATGAATATTATCCCTTACTTGTTTACCTTTATATCCGAAAACTTTGTATTCTTTACCTTCTAGATTGCATTTGACAAGATACGAAAGAAATCCATGTAATTCAACCCCAGAATGGTTCGGTCCTGTAAGGCATCCACCTCTAAGGGCACATGTTGGCATATTGAAATACCGTCCGTATTCTTGCACCATAACATCGGCCGCCACCTTAGAGGCTCCGAACAATGAGTGTTTAGATTGATCGATTGTAAATGATTCAGGAATGCCATGGATGTAATTTTCATCTGCATAATCCCATCTAGTTTCCAATTCTTTTAAGGCAATATTATTGGGTGCATCACCGTATACCTTATTGGTAGACATATGAATGAATGGAGACTCAGGGCATGCTTGCCTTGTGGCTTCAAGCATATTCAATGTTCCAACGGCATTGGTATCAAAATCATCGAAAGGTATATCTGCCGCTCTATCATGTGAAGGTTGGGCTGCAGCATGCACGATTACATCTGGGCGAACCGTTTTGAGGAGTTGCAGAATGCCAGCGCGATCGCGGATATCCATTTCGTGATGGGTGTAATCTGAAATCTCCTTTTGGAGCCTTTGTTGATTCCATCTGGTATCGCCCTGTGAGCCGAAAAATACGGCCCTTTGGTTATTATCGACTCCATGAACAGAATATCCTAATTCTTTGGAAAAATACATTGATACTTCAGATCCTATTAATCCTGAAGATCCAGTTACTAAAATTGTTGGTTTTTTCATGCCAGTTTTTATTTTGTTATTTATTATGTTATTTATTATTTAAGTGAACTTGTTAGTATTTGTGCCGCATCCTCAATTTTACAGAAAGTATTCTGTTCGGGAATACTATTGAACAAAGCCTTCAACTGCCCTTGTTTGTATTCTGTAATTCCTGGTATTATACTAAGCGCTTCGATACCTTTGGGTTTCCAGGCACCTGCAACACAAATTATTGGAAGGTGATGTTCAAGCATTGCAGCCACAGAGCCGCTTTTTTCGACCTTTCCATAAACTGTAGTGGTAATGCCATAGTTAGCCTTTTGCAATTGGATAGAAACCTGTTCGGACGGCATTTCACCTAAGATGTTTACATTCAATCCTAGTGTTTCCCAGGTTTTTTTCCAATGATCCTGTTCTTTTCCGCTTCTGCCTAATAGTATTAAGGAGCAATTGAAACCATTGCGATTTGCATATTCTTTCACCTCTGTAGCAAATTCCTCGATTGGGGCTCCTGTATTATGAATTTCTCCAAACAATACGAATGCAATATTTTTTTCATTTTGATTTCCTAATTCCATTCGAGTGGTTTTGTGCACCGGAATATTAGAAAAGAGTGGAAGCAATGCTACATTCAATCCCGCTTTTTCTAGTTTTAACTTATAAAGACTTGATTGCGTATGTATCTGTTTAGGTTGAATTGTCCTTATCATTGACAGTATCATTCTGCGTTGTACAAAGCCCCATAGTGACTCCTTTTTGGAAGCACCTGAATGCATACCTAACCACAATTCGTGAAACAAAATATGCCAATTTCGACCTTTCCCAAAGGTTTTAAGGTGCCTAGTAAGTCCGGAAGTTAACCCTTTAGGATGAAAAGCAAATGGAACAAATTGCAAGCTAATCCATTCCGGATTGAACTTTTCATTCCAGCGACCTGCTATTTCGAACCTTTGAGGTAAATTAAGAACAGAAGGTAATCGAAGTATGGGTAATTTAATTCCTTCCCAATTTGAAGCATCATTTACAACACTTTTAACAAACTGATCGTTCATTGCAATAACGGCGGTCTCATGTCCTTGTCGAATTAATTCACAAGCCAACCTTCGGGTATAGTCTCCTACGCCATCACGCCCAGGTTCGAGTGAACCGCAAAGAAATAATATCTTCATTAACTAATTTAGTAAACTATTTAGCCTTATAAATGACTGCCATGTTTTGCAGTTGTTGTAGAAATCTGAATCAAAATGAAATTGTCAAAACAAATGTTAAATAGGAGAAACTTAAAGTTGTATCAAATTAGAATTCGTTCAACGATTTTTGAGACCATTACATCAGCGTTTTTTTCATAGTTCACACGTTTTTGAACCAATGAATTGTTAAACACATCGATACACATATTTAACCTTTCAAGATACTCTTCAGTACTTAAGGATTGAACATAATCAAGCAATTCGTCAGTCGTTTTAAACTGAACGGCATCTATAAAACTGTTGGCAGGGAATGTTTCATAAATACTTGAATTTAAACTACTGTATATTGGTAAACTATATGCCTGAATAGCGTGCCAAATTTTTTCAGTTACATAGTAAGGTTCTGCAGTATTTTCAAAACAAAGGTTGAATTTATAGCATTTCAGCATTTCAATTTTTTCTATCCACCAAGGATTTTGTTTTTCGAACCCAAAACCGGAATTATCTAAGGCGTATCCAGCAGGCCATTTGTTACCATATATATCTAGTTGTTGCCTTTTATGCCCTTCAATGGCAATTTGGCATCTTTGCTTGGAAAGGTCAATATTGACGCCACCTTTCATTAATTTGGTATTTTGACCCAGTGTATTTGTAAAGAGTGCAGCAATTTTATTTTTTTTATTGAATGCTTCAAACTCTTGTCTGGTAACATTTGGAAGATCCCGATTTATATTTATACCTAAATCATTTGCATTATCGAAGTGATATGATGCAAGGAAATGGAGATTATTCCAAAACACATCCTTACTATACACATTCATGATCCTAATTTTTGGAAAACCGAAAGGAAGCCTTATTGTGTTCTTAAAAGAGGTATCATATCTTGGTTCGTTCGTCCATACAAGTAAAATTTTTCGTGGATACCTTAAAGCATAAGGAAGTAATTTAATATAACTATGGGCAATAATCACCCCGGCTTCTGAACACACTGAGGTGAGCGTATAGCCCAAATTTTTCAATATATTCAGAGAAATCTCATCTGTGAATATACTTCCTTCAGGTTTGGTCGCCAAATAAATTTTCATGTCCTCTGCGATTCAAAAATGTACTTTTTATGACAAATAATCAATATTATTTATAAATTGATTTTAAAAATTATCAATTTCTTTGGTAAAAACGTCCAACAGCAGTGCAAATTTTCAAAGATAATTTGCTAAAGAATATCTCATTTTTAGAGGCTATTGAAATAGGACTTGCGACCGAGTTCCAATATTCTACATCAACTCTTCTAGGAGGTACGCCTTTCAATAACATTTTGTATGGTTTCCACTTCCAAGGCTTATCGCATCCAAGGGCATGGTACATCAATATCAAACCACCTTCAAATCCCATCCCGTCTTTTCCAAGAAAACTTATGTTCTTATCAGTTGCCTCTAGCGCAGCATTCAATGCATCTTGATCTGTTTTAACAAAAGGGCTGAATGGACCACCAACTTTATCAAGTAAAGCTAAATGTTCATTGGTAAATATTGAACGGTTAAGACCACCTAGTAATGGCGCTACCGTTTCCTGTATCTTTTTCCAAAGCTCCAAAAAATTACGGTCTTTTTTATTCAGACCCAAAAATCCTGAATTCACATAAATACTGTCTTTAAATTTAAGATCTATTCCTTTTTCTCCATAATACCTTCTCCAAGCGACCCTGCGGGGATTGTACTCTGCAAGCGGAGAGTTAATGTCTTCCGATACAGCAACACCACAACTGACCCATTCTTCGAATAGTGCCCAAGGGCGCATTACAATGATATCCGGGTCAAAATAGTAAAGATTGTCCGTGTCCTTTTCTGGCCCATCCCATAATTGCATCATAAAGTCGGGTTTAAAATTAGAAAAGTGGTAATCCGTTTCTAGGGGTAGAAAATGTAAGAATAAACCATCACCTAGTTTCATTGTTTTGCTATTTTTCCATGCCAAACTAGGATTTGATTCGGCAGTAGAGGCCCAGCTTGGGAGCTCTCCTCTATATCCTGCGTATAAATTCCCACGGTAGCCTTGCGCATATAAGGAATTTGTAAAAGCTGCTAAGCCGAAATGATAATGACCTTCAAATAAGGTGCATATTGCTGATGACATATAATAATAGTTTTAGTTTTTTTTTGCAAATTTAAATGATTATGACAATTTTAAAGAATGGAATTGAAACTTATTCAACTCCCTCTTTTATTTAATCTTAGCGCTTTTCCTAAAATATAGCTACTAACTCTAAAAATAAAAAATGGATAAATAGATGATATTTCTTTCAAAAAAGCGCGAGACCTCGAAAAGCGAAAAACCTTGATATCTCTTGAGAATTCAAACATCCAATGTCTTACCAATGTTTCCTTCAATCTATTTCTAACAATGGTTGACCCACTTTTCCTGAATGCCGCTATATAATTGCGTATAGCTTCACCATTCATAATTGCTGCCTTATTGGTTCTTACATTATTGGTATGAAATCTGAAATAATTCAGACTCTGATTGATGTATACGACATTCGTGCTAAAACACATTTCTACCCACATACGCCAATCGCCAGAAACCTTATAGGTTTTAAAATCCTGATTAATTTTTCCAAAGAGTTCTTTCTTAAATACAACCGCACTTGCATTTACTAGCAGACATCCAAAAAACAGGTATTCCTCACAAAATTGTTTGCCTTCCATCACAAAATCATGTGAGAGGAATTCATTCACTTTTGGACTATAGTTGTAGTTGCTTCTACTTACATGATTGTTTTCATCTGTTATATTAGATGCACAAAATGCCACACCATAATCTGGATTAGTTTCTAATTTACCAACTAATACTTTAAGAAAATTAATATCTGAATAATCATCACTCTCTGCCAACCAAATATATTTCCCGGTTGACAATTGTATTCCCTTTTCCCATTGCAGAAAAGTACTTCCGCTATTTGTCTCATTAAATACAATATTGGTAATACGTGGGTGTCCTTCATACTTTTTAATAACCTCTCTACTATTATCTGTAGAGCAATCATCAAGAATTATCAATTCAAAATCAGTTAATGTCTGACCCAATATGGTATCTATCCTGCTTGGAAGATATTTACTGTGATTATAATTAGGCAATATGACAGATACAAGTGGCATTGTGAATTCTTCTAAAATTGGTTAGCCATTTTGATGGCTGTGCTCCGCGTGCAATTTCATTTCCCTAAATTTATAAAGAATATAAATTAGGTACATTATTACCTGAATAGAGACGAGATAAATATCGTACAAAAACAAGCCTTGAAGATGCGCCAAATCGAATAGATAGGCTCCTGAGGCGATTGAAAGCAAACTTACCGAAATAGAAATTACTGGATTTAAAACCCATCCCCTCGAAGTATACATACCCACATAAGCCCCAGCGATAAAACCGATACAGGTGCCAATGACATTCAATAAAATTTCCTTTGTTAGATTCGCATATTTATCGCCAAGAATCCAAAGGACTTCCGATGGAAAGAACCAAACAACGGTAATTATCATAATATCCATAACAACAATACCAATGGTTATTTGGATGAAGCGTTTAAGCAGCAGGTCCCATTTGGCAGGTAATTTAGAAAAACGGGGGGTCACCAAGGTGGAATAAACGACAAAGAAAAGCCCCAATACCAAAACAAGTCGGCTTAATGCCCCTACCTGTGCAACATTATCTGAGGTGCCGAAGAAAGAAATCAACCAAATATTTATCTGACTATAAAGACAAAAGTATACAGTACCTGGAAACGTTTTTTTAACAATTTTTAAAATTTCTTTTCTAACAAGGGGGTCAGGTTTCTGACTTTTAGAAGCAAATTTATTGGTAATTTTCCTTAGATTAAGATTGGCCCAAATCTGTGGAACACCTGATGCTAATATAGTTAGAAATGCGAAAGGGAATACGAATAATGTTACAGCGGTCATTAAAAGTCGACCAATATTTGCAGCAATTTGATTTTTCTGAAGGGGTAATATATCCTGATGTAATTTGGGCGGTATGGCAAGTAGAGCGCCCGACAATGAGGTGGTGAAGGCAGGAATAAGTGACACAGCAAGAAGAATAGCTGTGAACCACGAAGCCCCGTTTGTCATGAGAATATAAAGCAGAAAAGGCGTCATAATGATAATGACGACTAGTGCAAACTTTCTTCTCAGATTGAGTCCTGTGGCAAGTACAATCCCAAGTTTTTCTTTGTCCTCCCATACCTTACCGCTTTGTGACATTACGCCTGAAGAAATACCACTATCGGTTAGCATCATCAATGTACCTAACATTGTATTTGCCAAAGTATACAATGCATATTCGTTAGTAGGCAGCATGCGAATGATTAGAATACCACTGATCATACCAATGGCCTGAATCAATATCTGCGCACCTCCAGTTATACTGATTAGTTTAACCCAATCGAATAACTTAAGATATTTTGGATTGTCCTTGTACTTTAAAATAAATTGATTCATTCAGCCAGAAAAAAGAAATGGTGAGGTTCTTTAGAAAAGTAAATTAAAACGACAAACTATTTCCCTTTGGGAGTTGCGACCGCCTCTGGCTTTTTTGATTTCGAAAATAGTCCTTTTTTTGCTGGCTTTTCGCTTTCATTTCCATATCCGTAGCCATAACCATTTCCATAACCATATTGAGGCAGTTTACCCATTCCAAACATACCCCTGTTTTTTAATCCATTGAATACTATATAAAAATTATTGAATTCCTTATTCTTATAAAGCTGATTAACAAATTTCAGATATTTTTTAGGTGTATGTTTATGTCTTAATACAAAGATGGTAACATCTGCATAGGTATTGAGTAATTTAGCATCGGTAACTAAGCCAATTGGCGGAGAATCAATTATCACGTAGTCATAATCACGGGTCAACTGTTCCATCAGAATCTCCAGCTTACCATTGAGCATTAGTTCGGTTGGATTGGGTGGGATTGTACCTGAAGGGATAACATAAAGATTCGGTGTATTGGCAACCGGTTTAATAATTTCCTTAATATCGACTAGTCCAGCCATATAATTAGTGACACCAGGCTCATTGACAATGTTTAACATATTACTGAGTTTTGGTTTCCTAAGATCTAATTCAATCATAACCACTTTTTTATTGGTCATGGCCAAGCTTGCACCTAGATTTATGGCGATGAAACTTTTACCATCACCTGAAATAGATGATGTAAAGAGTATTGTTTTTTTGTCTTTTTGTATACCTAAATAAATAAGCGAGGTTCTCAGAGACCTGAATTGTTCAGCGATAGCTGTTCTATTTGAATCCGTAATAACAGGAATCTGTTTATCGTTGTTGTATTCAATCTCTGCCAAAATGGTTGCTTTTGTGGCCTTCTCAATTTCGGATCTGAATACAATTTCTTTATTATATTTTTCCCTGAGGAGCACAAATCCCACAGCAGCCAATACACCAATCATCAGTGCAATAAAATAGATATTGGTCTTTACAGGAGAAACCGGGAAGCCAAGTGACTCGGCCGAATTCACCAAACGACTGTCTGCAGCAGCGGAAGCATACGACAATGCAGTCTCTTCTCTTTTCTGCAAAAGGAAGGTGTATAAGCTTCCTTTAATTTGGGCGTTCCTTTCTATATCGAGCAATCCTCTTTGTTTACTTGGAATTGAGGCCAACATCGCAGAGTATTTATTACTTTCGATCCTTAAGCGCCTTTGGGTCACTAACAAATTATCTCTAAGATTTCTAATATTCTCCAATAAACTCGGTTTTAATTGTGCAATACGACTTTTAACTGCAATAACTGCAGGAGAACTTTCAGCCCCTGTTTTACGCAATTTATCGAGCTGTAACTCCGCCTCATACAATTGGCTCAAGAGAGACAACAATAGTGGATCAGAAATCCCCATGGTGGCAGGAACAGTACCAGAATTGTCTGTTTTGCGCACCACATAATCCTCAATCTGATCAAGCACAGTGAGTTTAATTTGTACAGCAGATAATTCATTGTCGCTGCCTTGTACACTATTAAGATATGCTCCACCTTCAGCGGTGATATCTACAATTCCTTTCTCTTGCTTGTATTGTTCTATTTCACCTTCGACATTTGAAAGGTCGATTGTAACTTTGGCCAAACGGTCTTCAATAAAGTCGAGTGTATTCTTCGACATGGTGTTCTTGTCATCTATTCCAGCTTGATTGTAAACCCTAATCAGACAATTGAGAACGTCCTCAGCCCTTTTTGGACTGGGGTCTGTAAAAGACAGGTAAAGAATCGTGGACTTGTTTGACCCATTCATGACCATCAAATTTCCGGCAAAGCCCTTAGCTGCCGAACTAATGGTGTTTAAAGAAAGAAAATAATTCTGATTTTCTGCAACGTCATTCAGGTGATTATAATTGATCCTAAATTTTCCGTAAGGCGTAATAACAGGTACTTCAAGTGGATATTTCTTTCCACCAAGTTTAACTGCTTTTTCTTTAGGATAATACGTAAAAACGACTAGGCCTGGTGTGGGTGTAATTTTTTCAGGCTCTATTGCAA
>CANFUB010000009.1 GCA_947450015.1 Bacteroidota bacterium
AATTATTTTCTAATTTGAAAATATTAAGTTCGGGGTAATCCTTTTCGAAGTTGAGGATGTTTTGAATATTGGCACCTCTAAAGCTATAGATACTTTGTGAGTCGTCGCCAACTACACAGATGTTGCGGTTCATGGCAGCCAATTTTTTAATAATCATGTATTGGCACAAATTGGTATCTTGGTACTCATCTACCATGATGTATTTAAATTTATGCTGATACTTGTACAACACATCGGCATGTTCCTTGAATAGTCTAAATGTATTTACCAATAGATCATCAAAGTCCATGGCGCCTGCCTTGTAACACTTTTGCTGATACATTGCAAAAATCCTGGCAATTAAGGGGCGACCAGCAGAAGCATCGGCTTCCATTAATTCGGGAATGGTGATATACTCTTTGGCTGTGATTAAACTATTTTTAGCATTGCTAATGCGGTTATAAATTAAACCTACTTTATATAATTTATCATCCAGATTGAGTTCTTTTACGATGGCTTTGATAACACTCTTCGCATCATCGGTATCGTAAATTGTAAAATCGCGGGGATAACCAATTTTCTCAGCCTCTATTCTCAATATTTTCGCAAACACACTGTGAAAGGTGCCCATCCATAAATTGCGTGCCTCAGGGCCAACAACCGTTTCGATACGGTTCTTCATTTCCTTGGCCGCTTTATTTGTAAACGTAAGGGCAAGTATGTTAAAGGCATCGGCACCTTGCTTGATAATGTGGGCAATTCTATAAGTAAGAACACGTGTCTTTCCACTACCTGCACCGGCAATGATCATTACAGGGCCATCGATACAGAGCGCAGCTTCTCTTTGAACTTCATTTAATTTATCAAGATACGGTGGATGGTTATTGGTTGACATAATTGCGAACTACAAATCTAATTGTTTGTCTAAAAAAAATTAAAAAAGGATATACACAAAAACACCAAAGACAAATACCCGCATTTTCTAAAGAAACGCACCCTTTTTGTTAAAAAAAGCCTACAGTTTTTTGAGGCTCTAAAAAGCGAAAAAAGTATTTATACTCAGTGGCCCAAAATGGCCCTAAAAAGTTGCAAAAAATCAGAAAACAGGTATTTTTCATTGTTTTGGACTTATTTTATGGCTCTGATTTATTGCACTTTACATATCATTTTTAGATTTAAATTGACCATCATTTGCAAATTAGAGATTGCGATATATGTTTGTGTATAAGGTATCCAGAATGGTAGGTATTTTTACTCATTAGGCATTTATACTCAGCATTTTAGCCCTTATAAAAAAATTGAAAAAACAAATAAAACATACATATACGAACCAGAATTAAAAATTGAAAAACAAAACCTAAAACTAAAAAAAAACTAAAACTATTGAAAACACATTTTAACTGACATTTAATAACGTAAGAAAAATAAATTAAATCGCTTTTGACAAAAACTAAAACTACGAAAACACACACAAATGCTTTTGACAAAAACTAACACTATGAAAACACACACTGCGGATTTTGACAAAAACTAAAACTAGCGAAAACACAACCTTAATTTAAATTATCAAACATTAAAACACAATTACATTTATGAAAAATTCAATCATCGAAATCAGTTTAACAAAATCAATGAAGTACACATTGTATTCTTACATCATTTGGTTTTTATGCTTAGGCATCGTATTAGTATCCTTTTTATAATCATTATAGTAAAAAGGCGGTTTCCCAATGCTATTGTATCTCAATCATACAAGGGCAAAAATTTTTAAGTTCTTTACACACATTACACTATAAAACGCTCTTTTGGTTATGCACCGGGACTTCTACCTATAGTCCTTCAGCATTTCTGAAATAGTTTTTCCCAAACATTTCCGTAAGCCGTTGAAAGTTTTACAACACACTACTTAAACGCAATTAACAAAAGCCCCAAAAATTTCAGTTTTGGGGTTTTTTGTTGCAATAAATTTAAAGGGCTTTCAAACTTTGCTTGATCATGTCTTCGACACCAATCTGAAGTTTGTTGTTATTGGTAACTTTTAACAATACTTTTTCGGCTACCCCTCTTTGGAAACCTAAAGCTTGTAATGCAAGTAATGCCTCGTCAAATGCTTTGTTCTTTTGGTCTGGCATGCTACCCATTTCACCTGGAGTAGCCATTTTAGCAATTTTATCCTGCAGTTCTAAAATAATGCGTTGGGCCGTTTTTGGACCAACCCCTTTCACTGCTTTTAACATGGCAATATTGCCAGTTGTAATCGCACTTATAATTTCGTTGGGTGATTGACCGCTTAAAATCATGCGGGCCGTATTTGTTCCAACACCATTTACAGAAATTAGTTGTTTGAACAATTGGCGCTCCACCTCATCAAAAAAACCATATATAAAATGACCGTCTTCTTTGATTGCTAAATAGGTTAGCACGCGCGCTTCCTTCATGTTTTTAAACTGCTCGAAGGTATTAATGCTGATTTGAATATGGTAACCGATACCATTCGCATTTATTACGATGAAAGCTGGATTGGCATGTTCAACTTTGCCTTCAATAAATTCGTACATTCTTTTTTTATTTTTTTGGGTGGTGAATCAACAGGTATTCAGTTTTATTTCAAAGCAATCATCCAGTTAAATCTATCTGCAATTGCACCGATGCGAATTGCATTAAATTCATCTTTTATTTTTACACTCAGTAAATCAACAGTAGTATTCAAATCATAACGAATGCCCTTGTAGCTAAACATTTCTATATTGGTGAGTGTAGCGGCAGTACCAGAAACAAACATCTCCAATAAATCGCCATTGCTATGCCATTGAATCAACTCATTAATGCTAATGTTTTTTTCAACAATGTTTTGACCCCAATCCTTTAACAACTCGATAACAGATTTTCTGGTAATACCATCCAATAGTGTCTCCGTTAATTCTGGCGTATAGATTGCATCTTTCGTAATAACAAAAACATTACTAGTACCTGTCTCTTCGAGTAAAGTATGTGTTGCACCGTCGGTCCAAAGTACTTGATCAAAGCCTTCTTTTTGCGCCAACATGGTAGGATACATGGCTGCAGCATAATTACCTGCACACTTTGCAAAACCAGCACCACCCTTCGCTCCTCTTGTATAATACTCCTCAACCCTAACCTTTAAATAATGGTTGTAATAAGCGTTAACAGGACAAGCATACACCATGAATTTGTAGGTTTCACTTTGTTTAACACCTAAAAAATCATCTGTCGCAAACATAAACGGACGGATGTATAAAGCGCTACCAGCTTGCACAGGTATCCATGCAGCGTCAAGTTTAACCAATTGTTGCAAGGCCTCCATAAAAATTTCAGCTGGTAATTGCGGCATGCACATGCGCTCTGCAGAAACATTTAAACGTTTTAAATTTTCTAAAGGACGAAAGAAAGCCACTTTACCATCGTTATTTTTAAAGGCTTTCATCCCTTCAAAAATAGCTTGACCGTAGTGCAATGCTGACAAAGTTGGACTCAAATCAATTTTACCAAAGGGCTCTATTCTAGGATTTTGCCATGCTCCATTGATATAATCGCATGAAAACATATGGTCTGTAAAAACTTTTCCAAATCCCACATTTTCTATATCATAAGAAGAAATCTTTGTTTGTTCTACATGATTTATTGTAATTTCGAGGCTCATTTATAAATGCAAATAAACATATTTTAATGGATGAAAAGTTAATTATACCCGAAAATTTTCCTGAACTCATCAATCTATTTGTTGGCGAAGAGTTCTATATTGTTAAGGAACTTGTTAATTATGATTCTATTGATCACGAAGGTGGCAATAAATATCGATTTCTTCACATCATGAACCACCATGGTGACAAAATTATTCCTGAGGCCCAACGCGATTTTTTCTTTAAAATGATCAATGCCATTAGAACCGACAAGGTATTTATGGATGCAGATGGCTTTGCTGTTATAAATATCAATAATTACGAAGGATTAACGTGGAAAAATGTAGAGAAACTATTCAGTCCTAAGTGCTGTATTTTTTGGGGTGTCGACCCTTCAGTTATGGACCTTGTTTGCAGAAAATACAATGGCCTGTTGCATAACGACTGCAAAATAATTTTTGTAGATGATATTAAGACCATCAGCGAAAGTGATGAATTAAAAAGAAAATTGTGGAGTTTAGTAAAGCGATTGTTTGGCATCGCCTAGTGAAGATAGCATTATGAAATTAATATTTGCCAGTAACAACACCAACAAATTAAAAGAAATAAAAGCCTTGGTGCCGCCCCATATTCAAGTTTTAAGTTTAAAAGACATACAATTTGATATTGAGATTGAAGAGACAGGAAATACATTGCAGGAAAATGCGGCCATTAAAGCACGTACAATTTTTGAATTAACGGGCGAGGCTTGTTTTGCAGATGACAGTGGCCTAATGGTGGATGCACTCGATGGACAACCGGGTGTAAAAAGTGCACGTTATGCAGGCGAACCAAGTGACAACCTTGCCAACATCGATTTACTGCTAAAAAACTTACAAAATACTGAAGATAGAAATGCCCGTTTTCAAACAGTGGTATGTTATAAAGATGCAACGCAAGAACACTACTTTAAAGGTGAAGTATTAGGAAATATTACCAACGAAATGCACGGCAACAATGGCTTTGGATACGACCCCATTTTTATTCCGACAGGCCACACAAAAACCTTTGCTGAAATGCCGGCAGAAGAGAAAAATAAAATCAGTCATAGAAAAAATGCCATCGCACAATTGGTAGTGTTTTTAAACCAAATTTAAATTTTGATTCCGGAAATTTTTATTAAAGATTTTGACTATGAATTGCCCAATGACAGAATTGCGCAAACGGCCTTAGAACCTCGTGATACTTCTAAATTATTAGTCTATCATGACCAAGTTATTTCGGATCAAAAGTTCCATCAATTGCCCGATTTATTAAAGGCTGGTATGGGTTTGTTTTACAATGATGCCAAGGTCATACCTGCCCGTATTTTTGCCAAAAATGAACACCATGCGCACATCGAAATTTTTCTTTTAAAACCTTTTCAAACCGAATATTTCAAAGCCCTTAATAGCACCCAAAACTGTCAATGGGAATGCTTGGTTGGCAATAAAAAAAAATGGAAAGAAGACAGTACATTAGATTTAGAATTAACAATCAATAAGCAAACGCTAAAGCTTCAATTTTCTTGGATCGACAGAGTTAAAAACATTGTTCAAATTAATTGGGAAAATGCTCAATTTAGGTTCATTGAATTACTAACTGCAATTGGCGAAATACCGCTACCACCCTATATCAAAAGGGTTGCAGACCAAAACGACAGCACACGCTATCAAACTGTATACTCGCATACAGAGGGCTCTGTAGCGGCCCCCACAGCTGGCTTGCATTTTACTGAAGCCGTGATGCAAAACATTGCGACTAAAAATTACGCAATGACACCGCTTACCTTGCATGTGAGTGCAGGCACTTTCCTGCCTGTATCGGTAGACAAAGCTGAAGAGCACCCGATGCATGAAGAATACTTCAGCATTTCTTTAGACGCTTTACAAAAATTACGCTACACAAATTATCCTATCGCTGTTGGCACAACAACTGTTAGGGTGTTAGAAAGTTTATATTGGTGTGCGGTAAAAATAAAATCAAACCTTAACAATCCTTTTGTAATTGACAAACTCGACCCTTATACCTTATCGGATGTAATCTCAGACAAGGAAGAGGCCATACAGCTGCTCATCTCCTATCTCAATTCGAAAAACTTAACGGCAATTGGAGGGGTTACTTCTATTATGATAATGCCTGCCTATGAATTTAAATTTATCAGAGGTTTAATCACAAACTTCCACCAACCGAAGTCAACTTTGCTCTTACTCATTGCAGCATTTACAAATGGCCATTGGAAAACCATTTATCAGCATGCTTTAACTCACAACTACCGCTTTTTAAGCTATGGCGATAGTTCTTTATTGCTCCGTTAATAAAAAAGGCCGCGCTAGGCGACCTTTTAGTATTTAATCATCTGTTCTTATATACTTCTCTGTATCCTTATCGTATAGGAATGTAATGTCTTTGTATTTATCAAGAAACGCATGTAATTCTGATGAGGTCTTAAACTCATCTGTTACATTTTCAGTGAGCGGGTATAAGGTCGCTTTGATATAGGCACTACCATGGGTAAATTTGTATAAATAATATTCTTTATTTGGTACTGTATTCCCTTGATCATCGGTGGTGGTTTTATCTTTCCAATCATCATCTACTTCATAAATTTGGAGAAATTCAACTTTATCTATTCGTGAAATAAACCCTTTGTAATATTCTTTTGTAACATCGCCAGAACTATTGGTACTTTTTTTAAGAATGCGCATCACAAACTCATTGTCTTTTGTGATTACAAATTTATCAGCGTTTTTATCTGAACTTTCTTTTTCCCATGTATTAATCATTTCTACCGGGATTTTAATAGATGGCTCGTCAATGGCAACCTTGGTTTGCAAAGGACAACCCATAAAAACGAACGCCATAAAAACAAGTGCAAGCGTGTAGCATAAATTTTTCATATGATAAAGTATTGAGATACAAAGATGGCTTTAAAAAAGGAATTTCCAAATAATGCAAATGCATTAAAAAGAGAATTAGATAGGATCAGCTATAACTTTCAATCTGCCAATAATAATGTAAGGCATTATATTGTGCATTTGCCTTCTCTTTTTGTATTTAAAAACCATTTGAATGGTTGGTTGCTGAAAGTAGTTTTTTAATTCAATATCGGCCATGTCAAGATTTAAAACTTTTGTTCTTGTATCTGGTATGAGTGATTTAGATGCGATTAAGTCTTGACCTATGCCATCGTATTTAATATCCATGTACATTTCAGACAAATCTTTAAAATTACAATATTTATTTGAATCGGGATAGGCATAGTCTAATACTTGTAATTTAAGGAACATTAATTTGGCCGACTTGATTGATTTCTTGCTCGCACCTTGCTTAGACAATTCTGTGTCTAAATCCATAGGAAAAGCAAATGATTCTCTAATGATGTATTCACTTAAAGCAACTGTATCTAAGGCGACTTCAAATTGGTCTGCAAAAAAAATGGGATATTCAATGACTATTTCTGTAGGTGATTTATCCTTTTTACAAGCAGAAAACAAGGTTATCAGAACAATTAAAGCAGATAGTCTAAAATATTTCATTACTCAAATATAAAGAATTGTTTGTCAAATTAAAGTAAATTTTTAAAATCACCATTTAGGCTGCCACTCACACTATCACTTTTTGCACCCGTAAAAGTTTTTCGGATGTTAATATTGTTCTCGACTCTTAAAACACCCATTAATGCAAATATTAGCGCTTCTTTGTACTTCACCAAATCGTGATCAGGAATTATAAACTCAGCTTCACTATGGGTGCGTATGTAATCCATCAGTGTATTGTTAAAGGCGCCTCCACCAGTTACCAGCACACGTTTTCCGGCTGCTTGGTTTCTGCTAATGTAATTGATACTCTTACCTATTTGCGTAGCAATATGGTCTACAAAGGTTTTCATTTTATCTTCAGGTGAAAGCTTTTCACCCTCCTTTACCAGATGCCATAACTCTTCATTAATCCAATCGCGGTTTAAAGATTTAGGAAAAGGCATCTTGTAAAAATCTATATCATTCAAATCGGCCAACAGTGCGTAATTAATGGCCCCTTTAGCAGCAATTTCGCCATCATGATCATACGCTAAATTCAAGTCGCGGGCAACGCGGTTTAAAAGAATATTCGCAGGACTGACATCAAAAGCCACGCGGTATTCGCCAACAAGACCCGAAATATTTGCAAAGCCACCAATGTTTAAACAATAATCATATTCAGCAAACAATAGTTCATCGCCAATGGCTACCAATGGCGCGCCTTCGCCACCTTTGGCCACATCCATGCTTCTAAAATCACTTACAACAGGCAATCCACATATGGCAGACAAAGAGGCCCCATCGCCCACCTGTCGGGTAATCAATTCATCTGGGTAATGAAAAACCGTATGGCCATGCGATGCTACCAAATCTGGCTGTAAGTCATAGGTTTCAACAAAATCATTCACTAATCCACCTAAATAATGACCGTAAAAAACATCTGTCTTTGCATAGGCTAAGGCATCAGCCTTTCTTAATTGCGACAATCTTACACGCCATTTATCATCATAAGCATACGTGTGCTTGGCTTCAATACTATAGGAATATTTACCATCTTCAACGCTAATATTACAGAGTGCTAAATCAATGCCATCCATTGATGACCCAGACATAATACCAATTACTTTATAATTTTTCATTCTACTAGATTGTTTTGGAATAGATTTGGGCAAAAATACTTTTTTTTGGTGAGAATTAACTTTAACTTCCTTCAGCATATTATTAACATGCTTAAACACAATAAAAATACAGTGATTTTTGTTAACTTTGTGTAATGCTTCGCTATTGTATCATTTTATTTTTTATTGCCTTTTCTTTATCTGCCCAAAACAATGATGAAAAATTGGCAGCACAATACATGACTGAGAAGGCGTATTCAAAAGCGGCAGACTTATACGAATCGCTTGCAAAAAAGCAACCTGAATCCATTTACTATTACGAGAATTTATTACAATGTTACATCCTGCTCAAAGACTTTAAAGCGGCAGATAAACTTGTAGACAAACGCATAAAAAAATACGAAACCAATTACGGCTACCAAGTCGACAAAGGCTACCTCTATAGTTTACAAACACTTGACCAAGAGCGCGACAAACTCTTTAAAAAATTATTAGACATTAAATTTTCGGAGCAATACAGTGTTGACAATTTAGCCAATGCATTTTTAAAAAGACAATATTATGCACAAGCATTGCAAGCTTATGCAAAAGGTAGAAAGGCTTTGAATGATGATTATCTCTTTACTTTCGAAATAGCCGAACTGTATTTTGTGATGGGTGAATTGGCCAATGGCACCAATGAACTAGTACTTTATGCAAGTCATTACGACTTTGCAATTCAGGAGGTAAAAGACAAACTAATGATGGTATACCGCAACCGCAAGGATTATGATATACTCTCTAAAAACACACTTCAAAAACTTCAAAAAAATCCGGAGAATTTGGTTTATAACGACCTGCTGATTTGGAGTTTTATTCAACAAAAAGATTGGCAAGGCGCCCTTTTACAATCGAAAGCAGTTGACAAACGACTCAATGAAGAAGGTCGTAAAATCATAGAATTAGGATGGATTTGCCAAAGCAACGAAGTATACGATATCGCCATTCAATGTTTTGAATACGTTAAACTTTTAGGTGCTGACAAACGCTATTTTTACCAAGCGCAACAAGGCGTTTTACAAAATGGATTGTTACAAATTAAAGCAAGTAATGGAGCCGACATTGCAAATCTTCGACTGCTTGAAAAAGAATACATTTCTTTTTTAAACACCAATGGTAACAATTGGCAAACCACAGAACAAATGGAGCAATTGGCAGAGCTCTACATTTACTATTTGCACGAAAATGAAAAAGGCATAGCAGAGCTCAACAAGGCGCTTAAAATGCGAGAAATCCAACCTTTTGTATTAGCAAAATGCAAATTGAGTTTAGGCGATGCCCTTTTAATTAATGGCGACCCATGGGAAGCTGATTTATTATACAAACAAGTTGAGAAAACTTTTAACACTGATGAATTAGGACAAGAGGCTAAATTTAGGTATGCCCGTTTATGTTATTTCAGAGGCGAATTCAACTGGTGTCAAACTCAATTAGATGTTCTAAAAAATGCAACTTCACAATTGATTAGCAATAATGCTTTGCGCTTGTGGCTGTTGATTCAAGACAATATTGGACTCGATAGTACCGAAGAAGCCATGGCACTTTATGCCAATGCAGAGTTATTGATTTTTCAAAACAAATTAACAGAAGCGGCCATTGCTTTAGATGAAATCCCCAATAAATTTCCGCAACATACACTTGCCGATGAAATCTATTTTTCGAAAGCGGTGATTGCCGAAAAACAAGGCAATTTAAATGATGCCATTGTTTACTATACGAAAGTCTACAAGGATTATGGGTTCGATATTTTAGCAGACAATGCTTTAATCAATTTAGCTAAACTCTATGAATTTAAATTAAAGGATACAGAGAAGGCCAAACAGCTGTATGAAAAAATAATTTTAAATTACACTGGCAGTCTATTTGCAAATGAGGCAAGAAAACGCTTCCGTTACTTAAGAGGCGATGACAATGAAAAACCAACGGAATATTATGGCGACTAATATGTTTTCTCCCACATTTCTAGCAACCCATTCATGCTTTCTGCCTGCAAGGTATAATTCAAAGGCACATCTTTAGCACTGCTCCAATAGGTTACCAAACGCGTCCCTTTAGGCATGTCTTCCAATTGTTGCTTCACATACTTTGTATAAATATTATAGTTCTGTGTTTTCAAATCTAAAGTATCATCGATGGTATTCACTTGTTCAATATTTTCGTAAAAGGGATTGAAATAATAAAAAGCGTTATAAGGCGAAAAATCAACTTCTAGAATATTTGAATTAACAAATTGGGTGTTTGGCAAACCATAATGTTTCGCAATGCGCTTGGCTACTTTGTATAATTCCGGCCTTAATTCCACCCCTGTAAAATCAGCTTTTGAAATGGCCGCTCCAATCAAACAAAATTTACCTGCACCCGAACCTATGTCTAAAACCTTAGGCGATTTAATGGCCGTTAAAAATGCGACTGCTTCTATTGCTACTTCGACAGGTGTCCAATGCACGTGCCCAAGCTTCTTAAGATTTTCAGGATAAATAGTATCGAACTCGTTGTCGGTTATTTTCTTATTGAGTTTTAAAAATTCAAATACCATGGTTGTGCATTAACAGATAAAAACATTGTACCTTGCTTTTATTTGAGTGGTGCAAAAATAATCTTTTTTCAAGGATTGTCGCTTTAGCAATTATACCTAGGCTTTAACACGACCGATACTGACCTTCACTAAATTTTTTTCATCTGCTGTAAATTCAAAATACAGATAAATGCCGTCCTTCTCGGCTCGGTATAAATGGGGCGAGAAACTTGGACCAGGGTTCCATTTTATGAGACTGCTCATCATCAAGTCTTTGCTTAAATTTTCATCTACGGTTAACTTGTCTATTTTCAAATCACCGCGATAAACAGCATAGGGCGACACCTTTGTAGGGTTTTGCAAATTGTAAAAGATTTGAATTTCGTTTAAAATGGAATCGATTCCCTCAAATAATACCAATCCCAATTCGGTGTACGTATAAGTATTATTAACGCCCTTAATTATTTTCTCGGGGGCTCCAAGTTTGTTTTTCAAAGGTGGCAAATACCAATTATCGCTGACTACTAATTTATCTATCTTAAACACTCCATTTTTGACACGGGCATTTAGTGGTCGTAACTGTTCATTTACATAGGCACTTGCGAACAGCTGAATTAAGAGTAAAACTAAGCAAAATGATTTAATCCTTGCAGGGTGCATATAATATAACACACCAAATATAATCAAGTGAAGGAAATTACAAAAAAGAAAATGAATTTAATTATTAAGCCAAGGGGCTACCAATTCGAAGCGCGGAATTTCAACTTCAATTAAACTTTCAGAGAAATTTCTCTCAAAGGTATAATAACCCCACATGGCGCCAATTTCACTTTTCAGAATGCAGCCAGAACGGTAGGCATGCGATTCGCCTGGCGCTAATACAGGCTGTAAGCCAATAACGCCCTCACCTTCTATTTCGCGAATTTCGTGTGTAGCATCTGCAATAAACCAATTTCTTCTAAGCAATTGCACAGTGTGTGCGCTGTTATTTTGAATTTTAATTCGGTAGGCAAAAAAGTATTCCCCGTTGTCAGGATCACTTTGCAAAGCGATGTATTCTGTTTCAACAGAAATTCTTATGTCATATGTTTCGGCTACCTTCATTCTATGGCGCAAAAATATTGGAATACTTGTTCGTCAGTGTCACATTTCTGTAAAAAAATTAAACTTTTAATTTGAAACTTCAGAATCTAAGAACGTATTGTTTTAAGAATTATTATTGCAGCTGCAATCATGCTGAAAGAAATTATAAATTGGATCAGAAAAATTTCACTAAAAGGGGGCAATGTTTATTGCTGTGTATGTGAAAAAAAATTCTTGACATTTTTACCTTCGGGCGATGAGCCTAAAGCACATGCGCGCTGTCCGGGCTGCAATTCAATTGACAGACAAAGACAGTTATACAAATTAAGCTGTGATTTTATAGCACAAAACAAAGCAAATACATCCTTGCTTCACATAGCGCCCGAATTTGCATTAAGTGAGCGATTCCGCAAAAACAAGCGCGTTAATTATTTTGCGATTGACAAATTCGAAAGCGGTTACCACTATCCAAAATATGTTCAAGCGATGGACATCACAGACTTAAAATTTCAAGACAATACATTCGATATCATCCTTTGCAGTCATGTTTTAGAGCATATAGAACAGGATACACTTGCCATTCAAAATTTACTAAAGGTACTTAAACCCACAGGCATTTGTTATATTGTAGTACCGTATTTTCCTGAGTTAGCAACAACATACCATAACCCAAATGCAAATACGGATGCGCTGCGTATGTTGAATTATGGTCAAAGCGACCATGTAAGAAAATACGGCTTAGATTTTAGCGAGCGATTAACAAGCGCAGGTTGCCATGTTAGCACGCTTAATTTTAAAGCGAATTATTCAACATCTGAACAAATTAAACTGGGCTTTTTAAATGCCGAAATTATTTTCCAGGTTACTAAAAACATTTAAGCT
This sequence comes from Bacteroidota bacterium, assembly GCA_947450015.1. Taxonomy (GTDB): domain Bacteria; phylum Bacteroidota; class Bacteroidia; order NS11-12g; family UBA955; genus JABMMZ01. Next base: position 12,797 of record CANFUB010000009.1, read on the forward strand.
ACTCCGTGCAAAGTAAACCTTAATGCTTGACCCTTTGTTTAATGATACCACCTGTTGCTTCTTTTATTTTATTGGTATACATAAAAGCAGTGGGATCTATTTTAGAAATTTTATCGTTGATGTTTAATAATTCCAAGCGGGTTACGATAGTGGTTACAATATCGCAATCTGCTTTGATATGAAAATTACCAGGCAAATAGCCGCGTTCACCTTTGTAAACGGTAATACCTTTACCAAAATGATTAACCAATAAAGACTTTATATTATCAGGTTCTTTGGATATAATGGTGAGGGCAATGTATTCCTCTATACCATCGACCACATAATCGGCCATTTTTAGTGCGGCAAAATAGGTAATTATTGAATACATGGCCGATTCGATTCCAAACTTAAAGGCAGCGGTTAAAAATATTAAACAGTTAAAAAACAGTATGACTTCGCTGATAGAAAACCCAATTTTACGGGTGGTAAAAACAGCTAAAACTTCGAATCCATCGACAGCTGCACCCGAGCGAATAATTAAGCCCATGCCCAAACCAATAAGCGCTCCCCCAAAGATTGCAATCAACAATTTATCTGTTGTTACGGGTTCTATGTTAAGCAAGTCGACACCAATACTTAAAAAAGAAATGGCGATAAAAGAACGTATTGCGAATAATTTACCTACATAACGGTAGGCAGGAATAATGAAAAGCAAATTAATCACCATCACTAATAAACTAAAACTTATATGGTTCAATTCATGAATAAGCAAGGATATGCCAGTCACTCCGCCATCTAAAAAGCCATTCGGAATCATAAAACCTTTTAAGGCAAATACTGCAAGAAACACCCCGATAAGCATTAAAAGAAATGTTTTGGGGGTATATAAATGTTTTAAATTGAGGGGCAATGAAGCATTTTTCATGATAAATTGTTTGGTATGTTAGCCGCGCAATTTAACATAATGAACCTAAAAAAGAAATACTTAAATATTAAATTAAAACTAAATTGCTTTAAACCACTTTATAAAGGGAAAATTGCTTTTGCTTTATAATTTTCTCAGCGGCTTTCCAATCTTCTAAATTGTCGATATTTATTTGATTTGGATTGTCATTCAATCGATAAGAAATGCTTTCTCCAAACAGACTTCTTTGATTCAAAACAACATCTACTTTTGTTAGATAGACAGAACCATCGCGTGCAAAAGCCTTTGGTAAAATCTGTCGTCTCGCTATAATAGTTGTTTCGCCAATGGCTTTGTGCAAGATAGACGCTTCATTCTCTTCGAAAACCCAATGGGGATTGAATTGAGGCGGTACTTCCTTAACAGAAATTAAAGAATCTGAGTCCTTAGCCTTGAAAATGCGTATACATTCATCAATCTCATTGGTAGTGCGAAATGGATTAGTAGGTTCTAAAATCATTACCGCATCAAAAAATTGATCTTGTTTTTTATAGGTCTCTAGCACATTGATGACAACATCTAAGGAAGGTGTAAAATCTTGTGCTAATCTTTCAGGTCGCATGAATGGCACTTTCAACCCGTTTTGTTCTGCAATAGCCGCAATTTCTTCATCTTCGGTACTTACCATCACAGTGTTTAACAATTTTGACTCTAATGCGCGTTGAATGGTATATGCCATTAAAGGTTTATCGCCTAATAATTTTATATTTTTCCTTGGTATACCTTTTGAGCCTCCGCGAGCAGGGATGATGGCAAGTATTTTCATGTTCAAAGGCATTAGTATTATATAGTTTTTGTGTGTTTTAGTTTTAGACTAAATTAATTATAAAAGGTTGCTTAGAGAATTAATTTATTGCAAAAATAAACTTTATCGCATAAGCATTGCAATGACTGCTAACATCTTTTACAAACATTCTTTGCGCAGTCAACTGATTTAAATCATATCTAAATGCAATCAAAATAAGATTCCAATTATGAAAAAGTGGTAATTGATTTTTGGTGAAAGATGGTCGTAATTTCAATGCCAATGAGGGCGAGCTTCTTTCGCAACATTTTGAAGATGACGACAGCAACAATTAAAGAATAAATCAACAATAAATTGCTTGACAAAATAAAGGCCACCAACTCAAAAATTCCAGACGAAATGTTTTGATAAAAAAACAAGGCTGAGCCAATTAAAAGCGAAGGCAATAAAACCAAGAAAATTATGTGTATTGTTTTCATTTTTTATAATGTTTGATTTTTAAAACCAAAACAAAATTATAGCTTAATTAATTAATTGAAAGCGTAGAACTACGTAGTCAATTTTAGACTGACCCCATTTTTTGTTGAAAAGAGTGACCCTCTTATTTTTATCAAAATGGGCATTTAAACAACTTGCAAAATGAGATAAATTGGTGCGTATTCTTTGATGAAAAATTTTAAACCAAAGCGCTTCTCTAACGCAACAACCACGAACAAATCCTAGGCATATCAACAATAGGCGCTTTCTTTTAAACTTTATTAATTTAATACAAATGGCAAAAATTCACTTTAAAAACAACCCATTAGTCAAACAAAAGCAATAAAATTAAAAATAATTCTTTGGGTTAAAAAACAACAAGATAATGCCTAAAAAACTGTGGACAATTTATAGACATATGTCAGTATTTAGATATAAACTACTAAGGTTTATCCATCTAAAAATCTAATTATTCAATTTATTGGAGATAGGGTGCTAATAGTTGTGCCCATAAATTATAGGCGGCACCATTAAAATGAATGCCATCTTCTATTACATACTCCGGTTTTATTTCACCATTCGCTGTAAAGTTTGGGTACAAATCAATATAAATAATTCCCTTAGCAGTTGCCAGGGCTTGCAATGCCTTATTTGCTCTCACAATGGTCGCATTGGTGGCGCTATTATTATAGGCTGGGTATTGACCTTTGTTCGCAACAGGGAAGATACTTTGAATTAAAAGCTGTGTTTTCGGGCATTCTTTCTGCAAGCGGTCGATAATTGCGGTATAATTTGTGAGCATTTGTGTTTCCCCCACGCCTTTCCCTAAATCATTGATGCCGGCCTCAAGGAATATTTTTTTGGGTTGGTCTTCAATTATTGGATCTAAACGATTCAAAATCCCTTCGGTTACATCTGCTGTAATACCTCTGTTTTTATAATTGCATTGGCGAAAAATTTCATTCAATTCAAAATTCTCTGTTAAACTTGTGCCTACAAAAACAATTGCATTTGAATCGTGGGGCAATGCTTTAAAAAGTTGATCGCGACTCAGCCAATAACCCACTTTCTCATGCGCCTTATGTGAAGGCTTTTTAAAGTAATGCCAAATTTTTTGAGGGTAATGTTCCTTCAACACAATTACAGTTAAAAGACAAAGTGTAATAATGTTTAACCCAAGTAGTACTTTCTTGTTCATTTTGATATGACTTTTATTCTGAACAAAAATAGAAGAGTTATTGAATATTTGCAATTTAATAACTGTTATAAATCGAATACCGTTAAGATATTAATCGCAAAATTTTGTCGAGTTTAATTACAGTTAAAGGCTTTTGTATATAGCCCTTAATGGTAGGATACGAGAATGCCTTTTCTCTATCTGCAGGATTAATTGAGGACGTAAAAATTATAAGTGGAATAGGTGGATTGATTGGTAATTTAACAATCTCATCTAGCAACTCCCAACCATCCATCACTGGCATATTTATATCAACAAGCATGACATCAGGCAAGGGTTCGTTGTTGGCAATAACAGCTTTGAGTCGATCAAGTGCTAATTGACCATTTTTAAATGTTTCGCTGTGTTCGCAAAAATTTTCTTCTTTGATGATTTTATCTGTTAAATAAACAATAATTTCATCATCATCGATAATGTAAGCTTTTTTAATTTTGTTCATTGATATAAATTTTAAAAGTAGATCCTTTACCTAACTCACTTTCAACTTCAATTTTACCTCCCATGGCCTCAATTTGGTTTTTTGTAATAAACAAGCCAAAACCCCTGGCATCGCTATTGTTATGAAACGTCTTGTACATACCAAACAACTTTTCTTTATTCTTTTTCAAATCAATCCCCAATCCATTGTCCTTTACTGCTAACACTGTATAACTTGAATTTCGCTCAACACTTAATTCAACAATTGGATTTCTCTCTGGCGACTTATACTTAATAGCATTCGTTAACAAATTTAACAAAATACTTTCGAGGTAAGAAGGCACAAAACGAACCACTAAATTTTCGGGAATATTATTGACGATGCGGGTATTTGAGCTAGAAACAATAGCATTAATACCATTGATTGTTTTTTCTATCTCCTCCTTTAAATGCAATTCACTAATCTGCATTTCTGTACTATTTTGTATGGTGATGATATCGTTTAAATTTTCGATGGTCTCGGCCAATTTATTCGTACTTGTTTTCAACATCCCAAACAATTTTAGTTGCTCTGCCACTTCCCGCTGCATTTCGTAGATATTTACAATGCCTATAATGTTTGCACTGTGGGAGCGAATATTGTGTGAGATAATGTAAGCGAAATTTTGAAGGCGATTGTTCTGATCGTTGGTAACATTCAACAATCGTTTTAATCGAAGTTCGGCTAAACGTTCTTCTGTGACATCGTGTACAACCCCATACAAACCGATAGGGTGCCCATTGTTATCATAATCATATCGACTCTCTGAATTCACAAAACGCACTTCACCATCAGGGCGAATGATTCGGTGTTGAATGGAAGCATTGCTCGACCTTAATCTTGATTTCCTGATTTCTGCTACAACATAATTGATATCATCTGGATGAATATACTTCAACCATTCCTTTAATGAACGTGTATTCTGATCGGTAGGCAATCCAAATATCCTACAAGCTTCGTCCGACCAAATAGCCACCTTCTGTGTTAGGTTGAATTCCCAACTTCCAACGTGGGCAATGGCTTGTGCTTGTTTCAAACGCGACTCGCTGTACTCTAATTTATTTTTAATACCTATCAGCTCGTCACCCTTCTTTTTAATTTCTGTAATATCCCTAGCAACACTTAAGGCGGCATAAATTTCGCCATTCGCATTTTTCAAAGGAACAGAATTAGATTCCATCCAACGTTGTGAATTATTGAGTCCTATTATTCTAAAATCAACAGTCCCCGTTTCGCCTTTGCAAACTTTGTTATGCAAGTCGAGATAGGCCGCTCTATCGTCTTCATGCACAAGGGCTAAAACACTTTTGCCCGCAACCTCTTCAATACTTTTTGCTTCAAGCATTTTCAAACCGGCTAAGTTCATTTCGAGCAGTTGACCATTTAAATCAACTACTTTAACACATTCGGGTTCGTTATCTAAAATGGCACTTAAACGCTGTTCCTTTAATAACAATTGCCTTTCAGCTTCTCTTCTTTCTGTTACATCATGGTAACTTGAAACAATGGCATTGACATTTTCATTGTCCAACAAATTGGTAACAACACCTTCGACCCAAACATAGTGACCCTCTTTGTGTCTAAAACGGTTGATTCTTGAATATGGCACACCAGGATTTGCAAGCACTTGTTCCAATACTTTTTTAGATTCTTCTACTTGCTCTGGGTGCATCAAATCAAAAATTGGGTGACCAATCATTTCTTCAGAAGTATAGCCAGTAATTTTTTCTATTGCTGGACTGTCGTAAATCACATTGCCATCTTTATCAGAAAGTGAAATCAAATCAGACACATTTTCAACCAAGGCTTTAAATCTATCGTCGGCCCTTTTTTTACTATCGATGTTTGTAAACATATCGATCGATCCGATGGTTTTTCCGCTCCTATTTTTATAGGGTGTTCCATTCACAATAAACCATATTTTTTTACCTGATTTTGATTTTAATAATAACTCAAATTGATCTGATTTATTCTTTAATCGCTCCGTTAAACTATCTTTTACAATTTGCTTTTGCTCTTCATCATCAAGAAATATTTCGTAGCCAATGTAACCCTTGATTTCCTCAAACTCATATTCCAACATTTCGCAAAACATTTTATTGGCATACATAATATAACCCTCAGGATTTACAATGAGTATCCCCTCATTCATGTTCTCTACAATTTGATCCCACTGATGGCGTGGAGAATAATCTAAAAAATTATTTTTTAAAGATAAAAATGCAGCGATTGTAAATGTTGTAATTAATGGTGTAAGAATTGGTATGTAATCCAGATTAAATAATAGAGGGAACACCGCTTCGGCAATGATACCGCCAACCAATGGCAAGGTAAAACCGATGGCCAATAAAAGCGACTGATTTCTTTGTGCAGTGCTGGCCTTTAAGTAACCTAACCAAAGCAAGGTTAACATCATGAGGGCATTCAAACTCAACCAACCATAAATAATAAAATTGGTAATGGTTGGCTCAGGTTTTACAACCCAAAACCAATGTTCAGAGACTTCTAAATTGTGTTGATCTTGCCTTGTTAAAATTAACATTAGGCATATAATGGAAGGCACAAATTGCACTAAAAAAATAATACCATTAGATATTCTTTTATACCATGCCGAAGAGCTTATGGTGAACAATACACCATAGGGCACAACGAATAATGAAAAGGCCATTTCGACCCTGTACCATTCTATGGCCGTTTGTTCGCTAACACTTAGGCGAACAAAACCATCGCCAATTTGCCAAAGCGCACCCAATAGCACAAAAGAACCAAATGCAAAATTTGTTCTGTTTTGAGGCAGTTTAATGGACACATAAATAAAGATAAAAATATTTATGACCGAAGGAACCAATGAGAGTAATATTATCTCCCACCTACTGAAATCAAGGTTAAACAACTCGCCACTCATAAATTGAATTTAAATAAATGTTGTTCAACCAAAAAATAATAATCTTAAAATTCGAGTGCGAATTAATTGTTGTTATGTTACTTTGCTGCATAGGAATTTAGCGCAGTAAATTCAATAGAAGGTTTAAATTAGAACACATTTTAAAATACAATTTCTAAATTTTGTTTCAATTTAGAATGGGAAAAACCATGCCTTAAATCCAAAATATTTTCAGGAGCCTATTACTGAAAACACTAAGTAAATATACTCATTGAGTATAAAAACCTATATTAATTCTACTTTGCTACTCAATAATACAAACAGTTCGTATACTATACTATTATAAAATACAGGTAAGTTTCAATTGTTTGATTTTCAATTATTTAAAAATTATTTTTTGTTAAAATTCAATTGCAAATATTATTCAAACAAATAGCAATGTGATTAAATAATCAATTCAAAATAAAATTAAAGCACAAAAAAACCAGCTGGATTTAAAGGGTTGGTTATTTTTATAAACCCTGCGATAAAAGCTAGTTATAAGCCCGACAACCAATCTTTCGCTTTGTTAATATCTGTAAAGAATTTTGCAGGGTAAAAATCGCGAATAAAGGCAAAATAAAAATTGGCCACCATTTTTTGAGGGAGTGTATTTACAACAACAGCCTCGGCAATTATTAAGTCTTTTGATTCACGACTTTTATCTTGCCCATACTGCCTCGCTTCTTTGGTCATTAAGGTGTTTTTACCTGAGACAACCAAGCGCTTCAACCTACGCCCAGCAACAATCTCATCGCAATGTGCATCGATAAGTTTGATCGCCTCTAAATCTATTAAAACCTCATCTTGAAATGTTATTTCAAAGGTTGATTCATTTAGCATCAAAGCAGATTTAATAAAATATTTAGCATCTTGCTCCATCGATATTCGTTGTCACAAATATAAAATAAAAAAACTAAATTAATTATTTTATTTTTAAGAGCATTGTAAAATAAAGCTTATGCCAAGTCTAAATGAAAGCTATTCAAGAATAAAAAACTATTGTATCCCTTTGAACATTCTGTTCCATCTTACTTTCACAAACTCGTTGCCATCGGTACCTGGCACAGGGTTTTGCGCATGCTTATACTGAATACTAAAGAATACAAACAAAGGCTTACCTACAATATGATTTTCGGGCACATAACCCCAGAATCTCGAATCCAAGGAATTATCTCTGTTATCACCCATCATCCAATAGTAATCGTATTGAAAAGTATAAGTGGTTAAAGGCTTACCATTCATATAAGGGGTACTACCACGCAATTCTAAGTCGGCATTGCCTTCATACAAAGCAATGGCGCGTTGGTAAAAATAAAAATTCTCTTTTGTAATGGCCATGGCCTCGCCTCTTTTTGGCAATACAATGGGACCATAATTGTCTTTGTTCCAAGGATACTCTTCCATGTAATCAGGAAAGGCATTGGCCCCACCAGATTTCAATTGCTTCATGTGTTTAATGGTATCTACTTTGAAAACCTGTTTGTATTTTGCTGGATCAATATTGTCTTCATTCATCATTACCTGAAGGTTTCTTAAATCAGAACCCAAAGGCAATGCATACATCACACCAAGCTTGCGCATGTCCTCATCAGATAGCTTCATGCTGTCTTTAACACGAATCAAAGCATTGAATTCGCCACCACCATCGGGTGAATAAAAATTACCTGTTTTAGGTGCAATGTTTTGCATGATGTTTTCGATTTCGAAATCGTTTTTGAAACGCTCTAAATCATCTTTGTTTAAAGCCACACGAATGGTTCTGTTATCGAAATAACCGAAATCATAAATGTCGTATTCATTGGTTAAAACTTCTTCGGTAGGCACTACCGCATTTGGTTTAAATTTAATGATGTAATTGTGTTGGATCTTTGGTGCTTGAAAGGCGATTTCATCATTGATGTATAAAATGCCATCTTTAATTTGTAGTTTATCACCTGGTATGCCTACACAACGCTTTACATAATTTTGCATTTTATCAACAGGGCGCTCTGTCGGATCTATTTGATCCCAAGGCACATTGAATACCACTGGATCGTTTCTTTTAATGGTTTGAAAACCTGGCAAACGCATGTAAGGCAAATGAATTAAATCGGAATACGCTTTAGCGCCTGCTAAGTCTTGGTGCACCAATGGAAAAGCAATCGGTGTAATTGGGAACCTTGGACCGTAATTCATTTTGCTCACAAATAAAAAGTCGCCCACCATCATGCTGTCTTCCATCGATGATGTTGGAATTTTATAAGGTTCTAATTGAAAAGTGCGAATTAAATAAGCCACAATAAAGGCAAAGAAAATGGCGTCGGCCCATTCTCTTTTGGCGCCTCTTTTGGCAGGAATGTATTTTTTTCTAAATGCTGCATCGCGTGCTTGACCTAAATACACCACGTCTTTTGCCATGGCCAATTTTGGATAATAGTAAAACGGAAATAAAACACCTATTACTTGTTCGATGAATTTTAACTTTCCAAAGCTTTCCATCATATCAATTACCAAACTAAACCAAATGATAATATCTGCTGCTGGCAACAATGCCCATAGCATCCATGATTTTGGTCGCCCGGTTAATTGAATCCAAGGCCAGTAACAGACGATTGGAAAGAACGCAAGCCATGCCATTTTAACATTGGCCTTTTTGAAAAGCAAATACAATCCAATGTGTGTAGCAAGGTACAATGGCACATAAAAAATCAGAAAATACGAAAGGTTAGTTGGGTTCATTTTTATTAAAAAGGTCTATGTATATTTTAAAATCCTATAAAGTCGTTCATGGTAAATATGCCGCGTTTGTGTTGCAGCCATTCTGCTGCTAATACAGCCCCTGTTGCAAAGCCTGTGCGACTGTGAGCAGTGTGTTTTATTTCTATATCATCGATGGCCGAAGTATAGGTTACAATATGGGTGCCCGGCACATCATCTCTTCTGATGGCATTGATCATCAAATCACTTTTTGTGGTGGCCTCTGTACCTAATTGCCATGCATTTTTACGACTGAGTTCTGCCATTACCCCTTCGGCTAAAGTTATGGCAGTGCCGCTTGGCGCATCTAACTTTTGTGTGTGGTGAATTTCTTCAATCTTCACATCGTATTCGGGCAAATTATCCAT
>CANFUB010000010.1 GCA_947450015.1 Bacteroidota bacterium
GCTACCACCATTAGAAAATGAGATGTTTCCATATGTTACCTTTCGAATAGTTTGCGCTATGCTGCCAGCATAAGAAACGGTACTTTGCGTATTTAAATTATTGCTTAAATAATGGTCAGGGAAATTATCGGCACCAGCCAAGCTTAATATGCCATTTGCACCAATTGTCAAAGTGCCACCTTCACTCGATCTATTCGCAGTAAAAGTATCTAAGTTCAAAGTTCCTTTAATAATAGAAAGGTTGTTATCAATAACAATGTCATCGGTTAAGCGAAGGGTTCCAGTAAGTTTGTCAATATATAAATTAGAAAAGGTATTGGCATTTACAGTTTGGTTGCCCGTGCCATTGAAACTAACTGTGCCATTATTACTAAGATAAATGCCATTGTTCGACCAGTTGCCACCAACATATATGATTGATGCCTCGTTGTATAAATAAGTTGAATTGTCGATGATAACATTCCCTGTTACCCATAGCGAATCAAATACAACTACTTCGCCACCATTTGTAATGGTTAAATCACCGTTAACTATTGTTGGGCGGTCGAATGATGCTCGCTCAGTCAGCTTAGTTATAACTAAATTATTGTAGGTCACAGGTGCCACTATTTGCGATTCACCTCCTGAATAAGAAACTGTTCCACTTCCAGCAGTAAAATTGCCAGATGTATGGTTGTAATCGCCTGCGATATTAAGTGTTCCAGAGCCAGTAAAATTAATTGCCCCCGAACCCATGTGTTCCAAGTTGTTTGTTACATAGACTGATCCAGCACCAATTTTTAAGGTAATATCTCTACCCGTTGCAGTATCTCCTAAAAGTAGATGTGTTCCAGCAACAAGTGAACCACCTGTAACGTCGATGGTATGTGAACGCGCAACAGTCCAATTTCCTCTAATACTACCAGATGTTGTGAGCGATCCGCTGCTAATGGTTAGGGTAACAGCCTGTGCACTTCCAAACCTTAGTACACTGGTTTGTTGAGTAGATGATAGCGTTGGTTGATTTGTAAATGTTGAAGAGCCTAAGTAGGCAGCATCTGTTGCAGTTGGTACTCTATTGGTCATCGAACTGCCAGACACTGTTGTCCAATTGGATGCATTGTTCCAAGCATTGCTAACAGAGCCATTCCATCGCACCACATTGCGTGTGCCTGAACAAGTAAATCTGCCATTGATAGATGAAATATTTGTTTTTTCTACATAATTTAATCCTGTATCCCTGCTATTAAAGCCTAAGCTATCCCAAAGAATACCTGAATTAAATTTATAAAGTGCTAAAAATGGTTCCGAAAATGCATTCAATTCATTGTTCTCATAATGAAAGCGCAGGGTGGCATTTGAATAGGTACCAGAATTTACTGAAATGTTGTACTCACGAATAAGTGACTCAATTGAAGGGTCGAAATCTGCAATCTCTCCTATAATTGTTCGTACTGTGACAGATGTTATTCCCGAAGGACTTGTAAAGGTTATTAAATTGTTCGGTCCCTCAAAGGAATAGGCAGTGCCATTTGTAAAACTATGGCTATGAACAATAGTACCAATAATAATACCGTTACCAGTTCGCGTACTAGTAGTTGTTATAGAAAAACTACCAGTCGCCATATTGCCAGTTGTCATGGTAATATTTGAAGCAATAACATTGTTGGCCAAGGTTATTTTAATGGCTTGTGATGATTTGTTAACAGTAAGTGTATTGAATGTGGTTGTTCCAGTTATTGTTGCAGCATTAATTCCGCGCAATTGAACATCTGAGGTAGCGGGTGTAAAAGTGCCTAAATTATTCCAATGTCTGTATAACGAAAATACATAAGAAGAAGCATTAAAGGTAACACCAGTGTTAATGGTAAAATCATTGTTCACGGTAATATTTCCAAGTGGTGTTTTGGTGCCACCATTCGATAATTCAAGGTTGTGATAAGTTGTACTTACAATGTTTTGATTACTGCTACCATTGTAATTAATCGTATTTGGTACCAATGTGGTTACATCTAATGTGCCTGTTTTTGTAAATGTATTTGCAATGCCTAAGTTAGAGCTTGTGCCAAGCGAAAGTGTTTTTGTTGCATTAATTGTAACATTATAGAGATTAGCAGTTCCACTAAGAATGCTTACGCCATTAAAAGTTGCGGTACCATTGGTAGCACTGAAACTGCCAGTTAATGCAACCGATAACGTTGACAAGACAGTGAAACTATTAGCAGTGGTAATACTTCCTTCGATACTTAATGAATAGAAGGTAAAGGTAGCACTTCCATTAATGGCTTTTGATGTGCCATTTAATGTCGTCGTGCCAGCTGAGGCAGAGAATGTGCCGTTGTTTGTAATATTGCCAGATACAGTATAGTTGGCGGTTGAACTGATACTTCCAGAAATGACAAAGTTTGAAAATTCAAAGCCATTGCCAGTTAATGTTTTTGAGGCACCTGTCATTGTAACTGTTCCACCTGCAGCATGTGTAAAAATGCCGGGTGCTGTTGTATTTAAATCACCAGAAACATTCAAACTTGTGCTTGCATTTGCAGTAATACCAGAGGCAATAAAAGAAAGATTGTAAAAATTGTTGGTCCCTGTGCCTGAGAGGCTCGATGAAATACCACTAAAAGTTACAGAAGAAGTGCTGCCTGTAAAGGTGCCATTGTTGATCCAATTGCCTTTAAATGCAAAAATATAGGATGCTCCGTTAAATGTGCAATTTGATCCAATTGTGGTAACCCCATTTACAGTAATGTTTTGAGCAGCTGTGTAGGATACTGAAGTTGCACCGCCTGCAGAACTTGTAAAGTTACCAGCAATTGTTAATGCAGTTGCTGGCATTGTTTTTACCACCGAACCAGTGGTTCCACTAAGAATTAAATTACCATAGGCTGCAGCCCGAATTGTTTGGTTGTTTCCATAATATTCAACATTACTCGTACTAGCAAATGTTAGGGTCGTAAAATTTGAAGGAAATCCATTGGTACCGCCAATTTTTAAACTAGCACCTGCTGCTATGGTAAATGAACCGCCAGTGGTTGATGTCCCACGATTTGCAGTAAATGTGCTTAAATCGAATATGCCTGCATCAATGAAAATTTTCCCACCACTAGTAGAACTCGAACTTAAAGATGGAAGGTTGGCAGATAATGATTTTGTTGAACCGCCACTAACGCGCAATGTGCCGTAGGTTAAACTACTACTAACAGTTTGTGCCAACGATGCTGAAGCATAGTTGACTGTGCTAGAAGCGTTTAATGATTTGGTGCCAGAAAGACTATAGTTTCCAGCAAATGTGGATGCATATACATAGGCAATGCCGGTTGAATTAATGGTTAAACCACCAGCGCCCGAAACCACATAAGATGCAGTTGGGTTAAAGGTTCCACTAATGGTCATTAGAACACCAACGCTAATGTTGTTAGCAAGTGTCACCGTGGTGCCTGAATTAATGGTTAAGTTTTTGAAAGTGGTAGCCCCAGTTAAAGTTTGTGAAGTGCCAGAAAAAGTGAGTTTAGCACTCGAAGAGGTTGCATTATATGTGCCTCCATTTGTCCAATTCCCCTTTAATGTAATTGTTCTTCCACTACTTGCGGTTATTGTTCCATTGCTGTTAATTAGTGCATCGCCATTAATGGTTAAATTTTTGGCAATGGTCAGTGTAGCAGCAACTGCTCCCCCTAAGGTTAAATTTTTGCATGAAGATGTTGCTGTAAGTGTAGGTTGCGAAGCGCCAGTGAAATTTGCGTCACCGATAATCGCATCGACTGTCGAAGAGGGAACACCAGCCGTCCAATTTGACGCAGTGCTCCAGTTTGTACTTGTGGTTCCTTTCCATGACGTTTGGGCGGCAATTTGCACATGCCCCCAAACAACCATAGTAAGGACTACAAGAATCCTGAGTTGAATTTTCATGTATTGTATGTTTGTATAGTTCTATTTTGCGCATGTTTTTTAAATCGCTCTCCTAAAGCTTTTTAATCGACATTAATTTATGATCAAATTGAGTAAAAATACATATAAGTAATTAAACTTATGATTATCAAATGATTATAATCAAAGATAGAAAATTATTGGTTTTGCAACATTGACAAAACAGAATACGGATTAAGTTGTTGAAAATCAGTGCAATAAAAATGATTTATTTTTAAATCAATGTTTTATTAGCAGCAATAATGGCGAAATTGATGATTAAAGTCAGTTTTTGAGGTGTTGGATATTTTATTATTGTTGAAATAAGTAAAAATACTCTTAAACATTTCTTTTTGAGCCTATTTAATGCATAAAAAAAGGCCAATGAAGGCCTTTTCAAATATGTTTTTATTCGTAATTGGTTTATACCGTTCTCGATTGTTTAATGTGTTTTAATAGCCATCCATGCGCTTTGTCCTGAATGTCGAAACACTGAGTAGGGTAGAATAAACTAATAAATTTAATATAGATGTTTGTTTTAATTCTTTGGCCCAGTGATTTTACAACAATGGCCTCTGCTAATATGGAATCTTTGCGTTTTTTGTTTTCATTGATCACCTCAATTCTGGCTTCTTCAGTAATAATGGTATTATGACCAATAATTAATAATTTCGCATATGAGCGGTCTTCGGTAACAGCATCTAAAAGTTCATAAAGTTGTGCCACGTCTTTTTTTGACACAATAACGTTGTCGTTATATTGTATTTCTACAATATACTCATCGAACATTTTTATTGATTTTAAGATTGGCTTATTTAAATCCATTTTACCGTCATTTCAGAATATAAATGATTATAAATCTGTGATAACAAATTTAAAGTAAAAATTCGAAATTAAATTAAATTCCCAAAACTATCGGCTAAGTAACTGATAATGAGTGGTTATTAATTTGACTCCTATTGGTCAGAAACAGCAGCTTTGATATAATAATCTTTGAAAAGCTTTCTGAATTTGTTCTTAATGGTGGTGTCTTCCTTTTCCCTCTGCTTGTAGAAGTTGATGATCTCTTTTTGCTTGAGAATCAAGGTTTTTTTGGTTTTCAATCTAGACTGTAGTTTTTTCTGTCCTTTGATTGAATTTTCGATAAGGCGTGTAATCTCATCAACCTTACCCTTCTTTTCAGAAGTGTTAGTTATAATGTATCTCATAGTAAATAGTTTGTTGCAAAAAAACAATAATTTATTCAAAAAAAAAAGATAAAATTTATTTTTAAATGTTTTTTTCATAAAACGCTGTAAAGGAAAGGTGTTTTTAATTAATGTTTAAAAGGCTTTAAATGAAGTAGAAGGGAAGAGAAATAATTTAAAATTTATTTTTTGCCATGTTTTATTTGGACATTATATGCCCCTTTCATGTCGACAAATGAAATTTTTATTTACTAAAAAAGAAGCTTAAAAATGAAATAAAATTTACACTTTTCGCTGCCTTATTTATTGAAAATTCTATTTGCAAATCCTTACCTTTGCACACTTTTTATGCAACACCTCAGGAATTTTTGTATCATCGCCCACATCGATCATGGTAAAAGCACGCTAGCCGACCGCTTGCTTGAATATACCGAAACTGTCTCAAAGCGAGATATGATGGCGCAGGTTTTGGATAACATGGACCTTGAAAGAGAAAGAGGTATTACAATTAAAAGTCACGCTATCCAAATGAACTATGTTTTGGATGGTCAATCTTATGTGCTAAATTTAATTGATACCCCCGGTCACGTTGATTTTAGTTATGAAGTGAGCAGAAGTATTGCTGCTTGCGAAGGTGCTTTGTTAATTGTAGATGCCTCTCAGGGTATACAAGCCCAAACCATCAGCAACCTTTACCTTGCAATAGAACACAACCTTGAAATAATACCAATCCTCAATAAAATGGATTTACCAGGCGCAATGCCAGAGGAAGTAAAAGACCAAATTGTAGATTTAATCGGCTGTGATCGCGATAAAATTATTGCTGCTAGTGGTAAAACAGGTATGGGTGTGCATGATATTTTAAGAGCCATTGTTGAACGTGTACCACATCCGCAAGGCAATATCAATGCACCCTTGAAAGCGCTGATTTTCGATTCTGTATTTAATTCTTTTAGAGGAATTATTGCTTACTACAAAGTAATTGATGGCAAGATGTCGAAAGGTGAAATTGTCAAATTCATGAACACCGACAAAGAATATGGTGCCGATGAAGTTGGTGTTTTGCGTTTGGAGATGGAGCCCCGTCAAGAAGTATTAGCAGGCGATGTTGGGTATATTATTACGGGTATCAAACAAGCAAAAGAAGTTAAAGTTGGTGATACAATTACCAGTTACGTTAATCCTACAGCCGAGGCTATTAAAGGATTTGAAGATGTTAAACCAATGGTATTCGCAGGTATTTATCCTGTTGATACAGAGGATTACGAAGAACTTCGCGACAGCATGTCGAAATTGCAACTGAATGATGCTTCTCTCGTATTCGAGCCAGAAAGTTCGGCTGCATTAGGCTTTGGTTTTCGTTGTGGATTCCTTGGTATGCTGCACATGGAAATCATCCAAGAGCGTTTAGAGCGTGAGTTCGGAATGACAGTTATTACAACCGTTCCCAACGTTTCTTACAAGGCCTATACCACCAAAGGTGAAATGCTGGAAGTGAATAACCCAAGCGACTTGCCCGATCCAAGTACCATTGATTATGTTGAAGAACCATACATCAATGCAACAATTATCACTGCCTCCGAATATGTAGGCAATGTGATTGCGCTCTGTATGGATAAAAGGGGCATGATTAAAAACCAAGTGTATTTAACAACGAATAGGGTTGAATTAACTTTTGAAATGCCTTTGGCCGAAGTTGTATTTGATTTTTACGATAAATTAAAATCGATAAGTCGCGGTTATGCTTCTTTCGATTATGCGCCTACTGGCTATAAATTATCCCACTTAGTGAAAATGGACATCATGTTGAACAAAGACCCTGTTGATGCATTGTCTTCCATTATTCATAGAGATAGGGCTTACGACCTTGGTAAAAAAATCTGTAAAAAGTTGAGAGAGTTAATCCCGCGTCAACAATTTGATATTGCCATTCAAGCTTCTATTGGGGCAAAGATTATCGCAAGAGAATCTTTGAGTGCTTTAAGAAAAGATGTGACTGCCAAATGTTATGGTGGTGATATTAGCCGTAAACGTAAATTATTGGAAAAACAAAAAGAAGGTAAAAAGCGCATGCGTCAAGTTGGTAACGTAGAAATACCGCAATCAGCGTTTATGGCAGTGCTTAAGCTGGATGATTGATCCATTTAAGTCCAATTTATCTTACTTCTGTTGATTAACGAATACAATGCCATGTACCTTATCGGTAAAGTTAGGCTTAAATTTGCGACCAACTAATTGACCCTTGCGTATTTTTAAAGCTTATCCCATCCAATTTTGGAAATTGTGCATTGGCTGCTTGATTTTTTTTAGCAGTTTTACAATGGTTATTCCCGATCTACCCGTTTTGTTAGAAAGCATAGGCGGTAAGCCCTATACATGGTTGATTATTCCATCTTTTGCAATCATTGCGCTAATCGGTCGCCCATACAGTGGTAAATTATCTGATCACATTGGTCGCGTTTGGGTTATGTGCATTGGCGCGGTGGTAACCACCTTGGCGTGCTTTTTTTATATTTTTATTCCCTTTGCATTTTTGTTTTTTGTGAACCGTGGCTTTCATGGTATCTGCGCTGGTTTTACACCCACTGGTTTTACGGCTTACGCAGACGATGTCGTGCCGTTGACAAAAAGGGGAGAAGCCATGGGAATTGTTGGTATTTGTAATAATATAGGCAATGCCATTGGCTGGGTGATTGGTAGCAAATGCACCGAACTTTTTGGGATTAATGCAATGTTTCAGATAGCGGCCTTGCTTGGTTTTATTTCGCTTTTGATTTTTATGACACTCAAAGAACACAGTGTCGTAAAACAAAAGTTTAAGTTGAGTATGCTTAAACTAAAGAAAGATGAGCTATTCGAAAAGCGCGTCATTATTCCGGGAGTGGTATTGTTGCTTACTGCCTTTTCATCGGGAGGGATATTGGCTTTAATAGCCGATTTTACACACCATGTAGGCATTGCGAACAAAGGCGCTTATATGGCCATTTATATTTTGTCGTCGTTGGTGATTCGCTTTTTAGCAGGGCGGTGGAGCGACCAATACGGCAGAAAGAAAATTGCGTTGTATGGTGCTGTTGCTTTGGGGTTGAGTATGCTGATTTTAGCATTTACAGAAGGCACCACTTTGTATATTTTGTCTTCGGTATTTTTTGGAGTTGGTTTCGGTTTGTTATCGCCTTCGCTCTTCGCATGGACCGTTGATTTATCTGAAGAAGGCAAGAAAGGGAAGGCTGTAGGCACCTTGTTTATTTTCTTGGAAATTGGCATCATTCTAGGCTCTTCCGTTTGCGGACTGTTATACAATAACCAAGTACAGAACTTTAAAATGGCTTTTGTTATTTGTGCTATACTAGCCTTTCTATCTGTGTTCCTTGTGATAGAGAAGCGAAAAAAACAACTAGTTTAATTCCAATTATAATTCTACCTTTGATAAATGAAGCAGTATTTAAAGGTCGGTTCAATTCTCATTTTTATTTTTATTTCATGCATTCAATTAAGTGCAACTGAATTTAAAAGCACACCAAGAAAAAGTGTTGGACTTTATATAAATACTGGAATGAGTAGCTATAACACTGTATCTTATTGTATGGGAGTAAGAGGTCGTTATGCAATTAGTCAATTGGTATCATTTGGCGCTGAATTAAATTACAACCAACATGTTTATCCGATGGGTAATTATGATGCCATGGGTGCTATGACGTTTTTGCGTTTTAGTAAACTCAATAAAGGATTTTATGCAGAAGGCGGTATTCAAGCTGGACGCATCGTGTCTTCAAGTCGCGCAAATCCAATTAATAAAGTACTCCCGTATTGTGCAGTAGGTTATTGTATGCCTTTGAAGAATAAATTCACTTTAGATTTACAAATAAGACCAATCACTGCATTTAAATCGAAATCAGAAACAAATATTGCTAGTATTGCCCTTGAAAAGTTTTTTGTCGGTCTTAATTATAATTTCTAAATACTAGTGTGTGTTAGCCTTTACAACACACATGGTGGCATAGCCTCTTGCTATGAGTGTTTCTTCACCTGTTTCTGATAAACAAATAACATCGGCTTCACAAAAGTGTAAGAGGTTACCAGCTTTAATCACTTTACCTCTTCCAATAACTTTGGCACCAGAGCCGGGTCGTAAATAAGATATTTTTAAATCCGAAGTTACCGTGCCTTCATCGGGCGATACCAATGAGTAAGCGGCAAAGCCCATTACCAAATCAGCCACAGTTGCTGTAACGCCACCATGGGTATAGCTAAATTGTTGTTGGTGTTTTTCTTCTAAAATTAATTCTCCTTCCACATAACCGGGTTCAATTTTTGTCAAGTCAAATCCTATGTGGTGCATGAAAAACTGTTTCTCTAATTTTTTGCGAATGGTTTTTTCAAAGTCGGGATTTTTGGTAATCATTAATATTTTTATTTAAAAAGTAAGTTCTTCAAGCGCACTGCGCAATTCTCCAGCCGTTTTTTTATCGCCTTGTACTTGGGCCAATGCAATTCCTTTTTCATATGCGGCAATGGCTTTGTCCTCTTCGCCATTGGTTTCATATAGTTTCGCCAATTGATAATAATTGGCAAGGTAATCGGGAAATTGTGTTGCAATGAATTCGAACTTTTCTAAAGCCAATGTATAGGTTTCGGCTGACATGTATTCCATCGCAATGCCAAAGTGTAGAAACGGATCGTTAGGTGTTTTTTCTAACCAATCCTGGAGTAATTTTAGACGTTGCATAAAAAGAAATGTTTAATTGTTTATTTTCTATGCAAAACTCCTTTTTTCTTCGCACTTTTTATGCTTAATTTTGCAACAATCAATTAACATGAAAATTTTAGTGTGCATGAGCGTAGTTCCAGATACAACTACCAAGATTACATTTACCGACAATAACACCAAATTTAATACTGCAGGTGTTCAGTTTATAATTAATCCTTACGATGAATTATCATTGACCAAAGCTTTGGAAATTACCGAAAAATCTGGTGGTTCAGTGACAGTTGCTACTGTAGGTTTAGCCGACGCAGATGCTGTAATTAGAAAAGCATTGGCCATTGGTGCAAATGATGCTATTAGAATTAATGCCAATCCAAGTGATGGTCAGTTTGTAGCAGAGCAATTAGCAGCCATTGCACAACAAGGCGCATATGATATGGTACTTACTGGTAGAGAAAGTATTGATTACAATGGTGGTCAGGTTTGCGGTCTACTAGGTGCTTTATTAAATTGGCCTTCCGTAAATGTATGTACTAAAATGGATGTAATAGATGGCAAAGCGCATTTCGAAAGAGACATTGATGGCGGTCGCGAAACCATTGAAGCTGTATTGCCAGTTGTGGCAAGCGCGCAAAAAGATTTATGTGAGCCTCGCATTCCAAATATGAAAGGCATTATGGCAGCCAGAACAAAACCACTAACAGTGGTTGAGCCAATAGCTGTTGATGGCTTTGGACAATACAATAGTTTTGAAAATCCAATTGCTAAGCAAGCCGTTAAATTATTTGACGCGCAAAACGCAGCACAATTAATAGACGCATTAAAGAACGAAGCCAAAGTAATATAAAACAAAGAAGATAATGACAGGTATATACGCAGAAAACTCAGAAGGTATTTTTAAAAAATCAGTATTAGAGGCCGCTTCATACGCTTCTCAAATAAGTACAGATGGTGTAACCGCCATTTGCATCGGTTCTCCAAATGACGGGGAAGCTGATAAATTAGCAAAATATGGAGTAACAAAACTCATAATCGTTGAAGGTTTAACGGCCTTTGATGCTCAAAATTATAGCAAAGCGATGGCAGCTCATTTAGCTGGCATCAAAACATTGGTAATTGCCAATACATACGAAGGCAAGGCTTTAGCACCAAGGGTTGCGGTATTAATGAATGCTTCATTAGCAACCAATGTCGTGGCATTGCCAGATACATCAAATGGATTTGTTGTTAAACGCGGGGTGTTTTCTGGTAAAGGATTCGCACATGTGCAATTGAGCAGAGAAAATAAAATTGTAGCCATTACGCCTAATAGCATTGAATTAAAGGAAAACCAAGTAAGTATTGTTGTTGAAAAAACAGCAGTTTCAGAAACAGGAAATCTTACTAAGATAACGGCTTCGAATAAAGCTGCGGGTAAAATTCCATTGACCGAAGCCGAAATCGTTGTGTCTGCTGGTCGCGGTATGAAAGGACCAGAGAACTGGGGCATGGTTGAAGAACTGGCCGGTTTATTAGGTGCAGCCACCGCTTGTTCGAAACCTGTAAGTGATATGGATTGGCGTCCACATAGCGAACACGTTGGTCAAACTGGTATTACCATTAAACCTAATTTATACATTGCAATTGGTATCTCTGGTGCAATTCAGCATTTGGCCGGTGTAAGCAGTAGTAAAGTAATTGTGGTTATCAATAAAGATCCTGAGGCACCTTTCTTCAAGGCCGCTGATTATGGTATCGTAGGCGATGCTTTTGAAGTATTACCTCAGTTAATAGCCGCTGCCAAAGCAGCCCAAAACTAGATTTATTTTGTATAAAGTTCAAGTTGATATATATGGAATAGCGCCCAGTCAGATGCAAGGCTCATACAGCTTGATTTTGGCTGAGCAGGAGGGTGAGCGTAAAATTCCAATTATCGTAGGTCAATATGAAGCCCAAGCAATTGCTATTCAAATTGAAGGCATCAATACTGGGCGACCATTAACCCATGATTTGTTTTTAGCCTTTGCGAAAAAATTTGATATTCAAATAAACGAAGTATTTATTCATCAACTAAAAGAAGGCGTATTTTATTCGTTGTTAATTTGCGAAAGCAATGGTGTAGTGCATGAAATTGACAGCAGAACAAGCGATGCCATTGCATTGGCCGTTAGATTCGATTGTCCAATTTATACAACTGAAGAAATTTTAGATGCAGCGGGTATTTCAATTGATGACCAATCGATAGAGAAACCAGGGCGCGGTAAGCCTGATGTTCCATCACAAAAGCCAAAAGAGGAATTTGATTTATTTAAAAATAAAACCTTAGAGGAATTAGAACGCATGCTTGATGCAGCGCTAAATAACGAAGATTATATGAAAGCTGCGCAAATAAGGGATGAAATTGACAAAAGGAAATAAATACTTTTTTTTACTCGCATCATTGTTGGTATTAAATGCGTGTAGCCATATTTCTGAAAGGGAAATGGCCATTGGAAAGTGGCGTTTTGTAGAAGTTTCTATCCGAGATACACCGATTTTCCCAATCATAGAAACCGATTTCATGGATTTAAATGCGGATAGTACCTTTCATTATGAAATTACCGAAGCCAATAAAACAATGGATGGTACTTGGGAATACCGTGAACACGCGCTTGTTTTAAAATACATTAAGCCCGATACCACGCGGATTTTCCCTATCGAAATTCTTTCCAAATTCGACCTGATTTTCAACGAAAACGAAAAACACTTTGTTTTAAAACGTTCGCAATAAATTTTCACTTTTTGTTTTTCTTTTAAAAAAAATACTAAATTGCAACCATGTTGATTAGTTTCAATGGGGTTTTAACTGACGCAGACGATAAAATTTTCTCGTCTCATAGCCGTATTTACAAATATGGGGATGGTTTTTTCGAAAGCATTAAAATCATTCAAAGAACACCTCAGCTATTTAATCTCCACTATGCCAGAATCACAAGAGCTGCCAAACTTTTTAAAATTCAGTTGAACGAAAAATGGACCCAAAATTTTTTCACAGAACAACTCAATTTATTGTGCTTGAAAAATGGATTTGTAAATGCGAGATGTCGCATTACGTTTTACCGCGATTCACAAGGCTATTACGCCCCAATTTCAAATAAAGGCAGTTTTATTATCGAACTTTCCGAAGACAATGGCGTATACCGCTTAAATGATAAAGGCTTAACATTGGGGTCTTATGGCCAAATCATGAAGCCTTCGAATTTTGTAAGTTTTTTTAAGCCACTTTCTGCCATCAATTATGTAATGGCTGGTATTGCAGCACAAGAACAAGGTTGCGATTCAGTGGTTTTATACAACGAAAGCAATCGAATTTGTGAAGCACACAATGCCAATATTTTCATTTTTAGGGATGATGAAATTATTACACCTTCGCTAGGTGAATATTGTTTGGACGGGGTAATGCGCCAACATATAATTGCCAGATGTAAGGCATTGAACAAACCATTGTTTCAAGAAGAAATCACGGAAGAGGCTTTACTAATGGCCGACGAAGTGTTTGTAACCAATGCAAGTAAAGGCATTCAATGGGTAGAAAGCTATGGAGGAAAATTCTATGGCTTTGAGCGCGTTCAAGAACTCTTCTCAGAGTTATTTTAATTATTAATTTTAGTAATTCCCATATTGTATAGGGCAAATGCAAACTTGTCTGCATACTCGGCAATAACCATTGCAGTTGGTTTACCTGCGCCATGTCCCGCTTTTGTCTCAATGCGAATAAGGGTTGGGTTTGGTCCATCGTTATTGGCTTGTAATCGCGCGGCAAATTTGAACGAATGAGCAGGTACCACCCTGTCGTCATGGTCGCCTGTAGTTACCAGTGTGGCTGGATAGTTTTTTCCTTTGTGTAAATTGTGATAAGGAGAGTAGCGCAAGAGGTAGTTTAACATTTCCAATGAATCATCGGCAGTGCCATAATCATAAGCCCATCCAGCACCCGCTGTGAATTTATGATAGCGCAACATGTCTAAAACGCCCACTGCAGGCAATGCCACTTTGAAGAGTTCGGGTCTTTGCGTCATACACGCACCTACCAGTAAACCACCGTTCGATCCACCTGAAATGGCCAGGGTAGATGAACTTGTGTATTTTTCTTTGATAAGCCATTCAGCCGCTGCTATAAAATCATCAAATACATTTTGTTTCTGCATTTTTGTACCTGCATCGTGCCATGCTTTGCCATATTCGCCACCACCGCGCAAATTGGGTACAGCATATACACCTCCAACTTCAAGCCAAGCAACCATGGCGGTACTAAATGCGGGTGTTAAGCTAACATCGAATCCACCGTATCCATAAAGAATAGTTGGATTGTTGCCATTCATTTTTATTCCTTTCTTATGCGTTATTATCATAGGAATTTTAGTGCCATCCTTACTCGTATAAAAAATTTGATTAGACTCATATCCACTAGGGTCGAATTGTATGCCCGATTTTTTATAAACGGCTGATTGACCAGTTACCACATCATAACTATAGATAGTGCTAGGACTGATATAACTCGTATATGAATAATACAATTTAGTTTCTTCCCATTTGCCACTGATACCTTCGGCAGTGCCTTTTCCTGGCAAAGTAATTTCGTGCTCCAATTTGCCATTCAAATCGTATTGTAACATTTGTGAGGTGGCATCCTTCAAATAACTCGCAAATAATTTACCGCCACCAGTGCTGATCGATAATGGCATAGTCGTTTCTGGAATTACATCTACCCAATGTTCAGGTGCTAAATGTTTGATATCTGTTTTAACCAAACGCATATTAGGTGCATTTAAATCACTTAAGATAAAAACAGTTGAACCTTCTGTGTGTACGATGTTATTGTTGTTATCGAAGTTCTTAACAATGGGTTGAATAGGGGCGTTCTTTGTATTTAGTTCTTGAATATAAAGTTCGTTGCCATTGGTTGATGTGGCAGCTGTTATAATTAAATATTGTTCGTCTTCTGAAACACCACCGCCAACATATCTTCTTGGTGTTTTACTGCCACCGAAAATTAAAACATCTTCAGATTGTTTGGCCCCAAGTTGATGGAAGTATAATTTATGTTGATCTGTTTTTGCCGAAAGTTGACTGGCATTAATAGGTTTGTCATAACTGCTGTAATAAAAGCCTTCATTGCCTTTCCATGAAAGACCGCTGAACTTAACATCTTTAAGAGTATCATCTACCACTTTTTTTGTTTCTGCATCTAGCACAATTACTTTTCTCCAATCGCTTCCGCCTTCGCTTATTTGATAGGCAACTAAACTGCCATCTTTGCTAAAGTCGATGCCGCCAAGTGAAGTGGTGCCATCGGGCGAAAATGTATTGGGATCTAAAAATATTTCAGCTACACCATTCTCTACTTGTCGATAAAGCACACTTTGGTTTTGTAAGCCATCATTCTTAAAAAAGTAAGTGTATTTGCCTTCTTTAAAAGGTGCTGTATAGCGTTCGTAGTTCCATATTTCAGACAATCGTTTTTTTATTTCATCGCGGTAGGGGATTTTATCAAGATACCCGAAGCTTAGTTTATTTTGGGCTTCAATCCATGCTTTCGTTTTTTCGCTTTGGTCGTCTTCTAACCATCTGTATGGGTCTGAAATAATTTTACCAAATAATGTATCGGCAGTATTGGTGGTGTCTGTTTTAGGGTAATTCATTTTGATAGCTTCCGTTTTGTTGTTTGGCTTACATGCATACAGCGCAAGTGCTGTAATTATTGTGGCGAAAATATTAAACTTCTTCATTTAACAAAAATATAGAATTCAATTTATATTTATAAGAATTCAATTAATAAGACCAAAAATGCACTTTATCGAAAAATAAAATAAATAAAATTAAAAATATAATTAATAATATTAATTTTGTAATACAATTTATTAATATGACAGTTCAAAAAATATTACCCGTTACTTGTCCAAGTTGCGCTGGCAGAATGAAAGTACAGCGTTTGCATTGCAATAATTGCGATACCTCCATTGAAGGCGCATTCGAATTACCTGTTTTAAATCATTTGAATGCCGAGGAACTTGATTTCGTGTTGCAGTTTGTAAAAACCAGCGGAAGTATCAAGGATATTTCAAGCCAATTGGGTTTCAGTTATCCAACCGTTAGAAATATGCTCGATGATTTAATAAAGAAAATAACACAAACAGAAAAAGAATTAAAAGCAAAAAAATAGGAGATGAAACAAGCATTATTTAATCCATTTATAAAATACGCTGGCACCAAAGCTTTAGCGTTTGGTTTACTATTTATTTCGATTAGTTGGCTATTTGCAACGCTTTGCAATGCTCGTTTCGATGGTATCGTAGATTTACATTTTTATGATAAAGTAAGTTGGTTGCAACCTATGCTCGATCAGTTCATTGGTTTGTTAATTATGGTTTTAGTATTTTATTTAATTGCATTGGTATTGGGTAGTAAACCGCGACTAATTGATTTAGCGGGAACTTTTGCCTACAGCCGTTTGGCCTTTTTACTTGCGCCATTACTCAATATCTCTGGACTAATCTCAAACTTAACGAATCAATTAAAAACATTAGATCCGAGTCACCCTGTTTTGCCATTTTCAAACGTTCAATTGATATTGTTGATGTTATTAAGTCTTGCTACACTAACATTGGTTGTATGGCTAGTTGCTCTGTATTTCAAAGCTTGGAAAACGTGTAGTAATTTAAAGGGAAATAAATTGGTTTTTAGTTTTATAGCAGGATTACTAATTGTAGAAGTAATAACGGTTTTTTTAACAAGAAATTTTATCGCATAATATACATGAAATACATTCATTCAATTTTAATTTTATTGGGTTTGTTCTATTATCAAATAGCAACATCACAATCCAAAGCGATTGAGGGAGCATGGCAAGGTGAGCTACTCATTCAAGGTCAACCACTGACTATTATTATTAACATTAACAAGCAATCGGATGATTCCTACAAAGGAACATTTGATAGTCCTGATCAAAAAGCTTTTGGTGTTCCATTTACAGAAGTCACTTTTGCGAATAATATTTTAAACTGTGGAATTTCTAAAATGCTACTCTTTGTAAGCGGAGAGCTAATGCCGAATGATTCATTGAAATTATTGTGGCAACAGGGGCCTGCCGTTTTTCCTTTAAAATTAGGGCGCATTAAAGGAGAAAATCGTTCTGTTAAACGCCCACAAGAACCCCAAGGTGTTTTACCTTATCAAGTAAAGGAGGTAAGTTTTGTAAACAAAATAGATCAAATAAAATTAAAAGGGACATTGACAATACCGCAAGGCAAAGGGCCATTTCCTGCAGTGGTTTTGGTAAGTGGTTCAGGTCCACAAAATAGAAACAGTGCGGTTTTTGACCACCAACCTTTTTTAGTTTTATCAGATTTTTTAACGCGCCATGGTATTGCAGTTCTGCGCTATGATGACAGAGGTACCGGTGAATCTGAAGGTGTATTTAAAATAGCTACCTCAATAGATTTTGCAAACGATGCCAATGCTGCCTTTAATTTTTTAAGCCAACAAAATGGAATTGATAAAAATAAAGTTGGAATTGCTGGCCATAGCGAAGGTGGCATGATTGCACCGATGGTTGCAACACAAAATAAAAAGGTAAGCTTTGTAGTCATGATTGCTGGTCCTGCTTTGCCAATTGATTCATTGATGTATGAGCAAATTAGATTAACAATGGAAGCAAGCCATACATCTGAAAAGGATATTCAAAATCAATTAATTTTTAACCATCAATTGTTTAATTATTTAAAAGCAATGCCAACCTATGATAAGGCCGATGCAGGTTTAGATAGTTTTATTAAGCAAGTTGTAATAGGGCAGATGGGTAATGATACCAATGGTTTGTTCGTGACAGTGGCTGCCCAAGCTAAACAATTGCACAGTGTTGTAACACCTTGGTTTCATTACTTTATAAACTACCAACCCAAAAGTAACCTAAGTTATTTAAAAATGCCTGTACTTGGTTTGTACGGAGGAAAAGATTTGCAAGTGCGCGCGCTCTCGAATGCATCAGTTTTACAAACCATTTTAGAAAAATCGAAAAATAAGGTTTTCAAAGTTTATACGTTCCCTAATCTAAATCACCTCATGCAAACTGCTACAACAGGTTCGATTGAAGAGTACAACGAGATAACTGAAACTTTTAATGAAGCAGCCATGCAAATGATTGCAGATTGGATTTTAACACTTAAGTAATTTAATTATGATTTATAAAGCATCGAAGGACAATGTCGTAAAAATAGTTACAGCACTTGTATTTGTCTTGTTTGGATTTATTGCACAACAAAATGTTCGTGATTTAATAACAGCAACAGATTTAACAACTGTTGTTATTAACTGTTCTGTACTATTGTTTTTAATCGCTATAATCTTTGTATGTTATATCCTAAGTCCGCGTTATTATCAACTTGATGAAACAACGTTAACTATTAATAAAGCGATAAAGTCAAGAAAGCTATTATTGCGTGAAATTTCAGATGTTAAATTAATCACAAAGGAAGATTTAAAAGGCACTTATAGAACTTTTGGAGTGGGAGGGTTATTTGGCTACTACGGTAAGTTTCGCAATCAACATTTGGGCGCTATGACGTGGTATGCAACACAAAATAAAAACTATTTGCTCTTGGTCTTAAAGTCGGGCGATAAAATTGTTTTGACCCCAGATGATATTCAACTTGTAAATGTATTAAAGCAGAAAATTGTTTAAGCTTTCAAACTACTTATTAATTTTCTCAAAGATTCTAATATCATAGATCGTAGGGTAGTCGGCAGGTCTTTCAAAACCATCGATGCTATGAATTAATCGGTAGTTAGGATTGTTCATTAGCCATTCAAGTGGCATATTGCCTTCTCGCGTGCTATAAAAGCCATCCCAAACCACGATAACACCTTTTTCAGCCCAATCGTCGGGCTTATTGATACTCCATATGTAATAACTTGAGTGCGGGTCATAAGGATCCTTGTTCATTAAAACATTGAAGGCCGGCAATTGGTGAATGATGGTTCTAGATAAAAGATTGTTTTGTTTTAGCCAACGAGTCGCCAATTCAAAATTGGTTAAACTGATGTCCTTTTTTACTGTGGCCTCATTCGGATGGTAGGGTTTGGCATAATGGTTTTCTTTGTAACCAACATGTAATACTGCAAGTGCAGCAATGGTTGTTAAAATGGCGCCTTTGTATTTAAAACTGGGGATTGCCTCGGTAAGGTAATTAAATCCATAAACACCTAATATGGTAATGCAAGGTGCTAATACAGCCATTACCCGCACTAGGCCATGGCTACCTAAGATACCAAAGAAATAGATTAAGGTGTGGGCCGCCAAATAAAACCAAAATACTAGCAATACCAGTCCAATATGCGGATATTTCTGAAGTTTGTTTTTTTTCCAAATGCCAATTACAGCAATGACATGTGCAAGTAGCACGAAAATAAGCAAAGGTAAACCGAATAAAGCACGGGCTTGTTTTATATAATACAATAGTTCGCCTGTGCCTGGGTCGAATTGACCTTCTTGCTCAAATTTTAGGTAGGGATTTTCTGTTATAATCCAAAACGGTTTGCCAGTTACAGCAAAGCCAGCAATGTTCATAATAACACTGCCTATTAAAAGCCAAAAGAGCAATTTATATTGTTTGCGATAAAGTATAATTAGAAAAATAGCGCCACATATTACAAAGCCTTCGGTTCTAACAAAAGGTAGAATTGAAGCCAATGCTACTGCCGATTTGAAGTGTTTGCAAAACCATAAATAGAAGACCAAACTAAGCAATAAAACATTTAATGGTTCTGTTAAGCAAGATATCGTATTGCCAAACATAATTGGACAAAAAGCCAAAAATGGAATCGCTAACCAAGCATTCTTAATTTGATTTTTTTGTAAGGCTAAACTTATCAGCAAACCACTCATTAATGAGCAACAAATATTGAAAATTATCATTGCTTTCATACCCGCTTGACAAACAAAAACAGTGCACCAAGTGAATACAGGTTTATTCCATTGGTCGAGTAATAGTTCGGGGTATTTTATCGCATACTTAGAAATAAGAAAGTGTTGCCAACTATCTTGACCACCTTCAATACCTTGGCTTTGTAAAAATAAAAAAATTAAAAGTGCAGCGACAAAAGAGAACGCAATTCCAATTGTTTTGTTTTGAACCATGCGTTGTTAATTGACACTTACTAATCTGTAGCAACGGTCGAGCCCTTGTTTATCATTGCCGAGATAAACAGTATGGGTGGTATTGTATTGCATGATGTAATTATTAATGCTACCGAATTGATATTGATAAGCATCAGTAATATAAATATAAGGAGCGCCTTCGTCAAATTGCTCAGGACGAGCAGAATTTATAAAAGCATAATAGTCCTCTTGAAGCGTTTCGTTGTCCTCGTAATTGGTTTTAATCTCTCCATTAAAAAATACAGAATTTCTAATTTTAGCATCTCTAAAAGCTCTGAAGGTGCCAGATTTCATAAGATTCTGGCCGCCAAAAGGATTGATGATTTCTTTCGCTACCGTATAATCGGTTTCCAAGGAATAGGTTTTACCATACAAATCGGTTAAATCTAATACACGAGGAAGTACAGTTTTTTCAACGTTTTCTTGACTGTGATAATACACATAGTAATATTTCAAGGTATTGGAATCAAGTAAATTATTCTTGTACTCAACTTTTAAATTATTGATCAAAATTTTTGCAAAATTTTCCCAATTTGATAATTCAATAAATTCGCCTTTGTTGTCGAATACCAATTGATAGGTTTCTGTTTGAAGTAAGTCTGGGGCATTCATCACATCCTTCGTAGGAATGCCGTTGTAATAACCCTTGGCGTAGTTTAAATTAACGAGCGTGTTGCTATCTGTTTTATCCGTTATGTTGAAAATAATATAACTCGTATCGTATTGGATGTACAAAAATTGACCATAAGGATTTTGTTTGTACTTAGTTTCAGCCAATTGATAAACATATTTTTCGCCTTTTTTCCATTTAGGTATAAAGTCAAAGTGGGCTTCGCTTTGCCCAAATAGGCTGCTATAAGCAAACAGACATGTGCCAATTAAACCTTGTTTTAAGCCCTTCATTCTAAGTTCAAACATATTACTTTTTTTTTAATTTTCAACTAAAAGATTGTTTTGTTTTAGGGCGAATGATTAAGCGCAATGATTGGTCTCTCGTAAAGTAATTCCAAGTCCAATTGATGAAGATAAAGAACCTGTTTTTAACACCAACAATTGACATTAAATGTACAAACATCCAAATGAGCCACGCAAAAAATCCTCCAAACGACCAATATGGCAAATCAACAACGGCTAAATTTCTGCCAATAGTGGCCATGCTGCCTTTGTCTTTATATTTAAATTCGTTCATTGCTTGCCCTTTAGTTAATGAGACTAAATTTTTAGTTAAAAGGTTGGCTTGCTGAATTGCAACTTGCGCTACTTGGGGGTGCCCTTTTGGATAAGTTTCATCTAACATTAATCTCGAATCGCCTATAGAAAATAGATTATTAAAACCTTCTACTTGATTGTGCTTGTTAACTTTTAATCGATTGCCCGGTCCATATGCTTCGGCAGGTAAGCCTTTTATGGTATTGGCTGTAACACCTGCTGCCCATATCAAAGTTTTTGCCTTAATGGTATTGCCATCAGAAAGCACCACTTCATGATTCGTAAAAGATTTTACGCTAATGCCACATTGTACATCGACCTTTA
This sequence comes from Bacteroidota bacterium, assembly GCA_947450015.1. Classification (GTDB taxonomy): domain Bacteria; phylum Bacteroidota; class Bacteroidia; order NS11-12g; family UBA955; genus JABMMZ01. The sequence goes on from CANFUB010000010.1 coordinate 21,491, forward strand.
ATTGTCTTAAATATTTCTCAGAAAGTTGACTTGCTTTTTTGCTCATCGCGCCTAACAATGATGGACCAGATTCTATCAAGCGAATGTTCATTTTTTTGAAATCAATTTCAGGATAATCTTTAGGTAAAACATCGTTTCTAAGATCGGCCAAAGCACCTGCTAATTCAACACCTGTCGGTCCGCCACCAACAATTACGATGTCTAAATTTTTACTTGTCTCACCAATATTTTCGGCCACCAATGCATATTCAAAATTCTCTAAAATTACATTTCGCAATTTTAGGGCTTCTGAAACCGATTTCATAGGTAAGCCATTTTCTTGTATCGAATCAATTTTATAAAAATTGGTATCTGTACCTGTTGCTAGAACTAAGTAATCATAATGGATAGAACCAATAGAACATTCTATGGTCTGTTGACTGGTATCAATACTTCTAACAGTGGTTTCCCTAAAATGAAAATTTTTATAATTTTGAAAAATTTTTCGAAAGGGAAAAGCGATGGCACTCGGTTCGAGACTTGCTGTGGCCACTTGATAAAAAAGCGGTTGAAATTGATGGAAATTATTCTTGTCTAAAAGTACA
>CANFUB010000011.1 GCA_947450015.1 Bacteroidota bacterium
CGACCAACCACTTGGCACATCCTTTAGCAACGGCAACGCCATATTTCCAAATTTTTTCGACACTTCATACGGTGGTTTCTGGACAGGAGGATGGGCTTATTCCAACATGACCGACACCATTACACCAGACTACAACAACATCTACAGTGCTCGTCCAGGTAAAGGCTACAATGGTTCAAATAACTTTGCCATTGGTCAACAAAACAGCATGGTAAAATTATCGGGCGCAGCAGCAGGTAAAATCGTTGAAGGTTTTTATATCACCAATTCTACCTATGCATCCTATTCACTTAAAGATGGTGATTTTATATGCAAAAAATTTGGTGGCGCCACTGGCAAAGACAAAGATTTTTTCTTGGTTAAAATTAAAAAATATTATGGTGGCCTATTAACCAATGATAGTGTTATATTTTACTTAGCCGATTACCGTTCTGATGATAGCACAAAAGATTATATAGTAAAGGATTGGCGTTGGGTCGACCTTACCTCCCTTGGTAATGTTGACAGTTTAACTTTCGAATTAATTTCGAGTGACAATGGGCAGTTCGGCATGAACACACCTGCTTTCTTTTGTATTGATAATTTTACAACCAGAAATACAGGTTTAAGCATCGCAAAAGTGCAACAGGTTAATTTGATTTCGACTTCTCCAAACCCTGTCCATGAGCAGCTAACCATTCACAACAACAACCTAACATCAACTAATTATACGGTTCAAATAACAGACCAATTAGGGCGTATCATCACAATTATTGAAGCGAATTCAGATTCACTACAATTGAATGTTGCAAATTGGCCAAATGGCATTTATATTATTACTACCTATGACAACAATTTAGTTTCAACTCAAAGATTCATAAAAGCATAATGCAACGCCTCGTTTTATTATTTGGCTCTATTATTGGTTTGTCTTTACAGGCGCAATTTGCCCCTGCTGCTGGTCAGCCTGGCTCTAGTGCCTTGCACAAGGATAGCAACCTATTTAAAGCATGGGCCACCCAATGCTATGTTACGCGCGGTTATCAAGATATTTCAAATACACTGTCAGGCCTTACCACGGTAGGTGATAGCAGCATGGCCTTAGGCAAAGCTGGTGATAATGGCATTGTGAGTTTAGGCGATGGAGGCTTTGCCATCGTTACTTTTAACACGCCAATTAAAAATGGTCCCGGACCAGACTTTGCAATTTTCGAAAATACATTTATCGATTCATTCTTAGAATTGGCTTTTGTAGAAGTAAGCTCTGATGGCGTTCATTTTGTAAGATTTAAGCCAACTTCATTCACCCAAGATTCTATTCAAACGGGTCCTTTTGGTTATACCAATCCAAAAAAAATAAACAACCTTGCAGGCAAGTACCGCGCGCTCTATGGCACCCCATTCGATTTGGAAGAGCTAGCGCTTTTTAGCAATATCAATATTGGTGCCATTACCCATATTAAAATCATTGATGTTGTGGGTAGTCTTAAAAACCAATATGCCCAATACGATCAATACAATCATAAAATCAACGATCCTTGGCCAACACCTTTTCCTTCCTCGGGGTTCGACTTAGATGCGGTAGGCGTTATGTATCCAGTAAGCACAAGAATTGAAAAAGTAAATGCATTCGCAAGTGTAAAATTATTTCCCAATCCTGCGGCAAATTATTGCAACCTTGAAATCAATGCATTTGAAAACCATACCTGTAAACTAAACATTTTTGACGCCACAGGCAAACTCATTTTTGAAGAAAACACAAGCTTAAACCAAGGCCTAAATACAAAGCGAATCGACCTTTCGAATTTCACAAATGGTTGTTACCAAATCTGTATTTCAAAAGCAAGTGAAACCACCATCTTACCAATCATTATTGCACATGAATAACAACTTGACCAAGCTTATTGGACTTGCCATTTTAACAGTGTTTTTGGTAGCATGTCGCAAGGACAAACCCGCACCAATTACAACGCAATTCAACAACAGTTCATCAGGTGTTTTTATTAGCAACGAAGGCAATTTTCAGTTTGGCAATGCAAGCATCGGTTTTTATAATTTGAACGACCAAAACTATGCCGACGATTTATTTAAAAATGCGAATAACAGACCACTTGGAGATGTGTGTCAATCGCTGTATTTTTTTAATAATAAAATTTATATTACAGTTAACAATTCAAATAAAATTGAAGTCGTTAACCCAAGTACTTTTTCAAGCATTGCAACCATCACAGGTTTACAATCGCCCCGCTATTTTTTACCGGTAAGCATTCAGAAAGCCTATATTACCGACTATAATGCCAATGCCATTTCGGTCATCGATTTGAACAGCAATGCATTAATCAAAAAAATTGCGTGTAAAGGTTGGACCGAAGAACTATTAATGTCGAATGGCAAAGTTTATGTTACTAATAAAGATAGCAAAGCATTATACGTTATCGATCCGCTACGCGATACCATTATCGATAGTATTCAAATTGGGTATGGCGCAAATTCAATTCAGCTCGATCGTTTTAATAACTTATGGGTTTTATCCAATGGCAATGCACAGACCAATGAAGTGGCGAGTTTAAGTCAAATCAATACCACTTCCGATTCTGTTATCAAAACCATTCCATTCAATACAATCAGCGAACAACCATGGCGTTTAAAAATCAATGGAAGTGCAGACACTTTGTATTATTTGAACAATGGTGTTTATGCCTTACCTATAAATGCCACACAATTAAACCAACAGCCTCTAATACCTGAAAGCAAACGTTTGTTTTACGGCCTTGGCGTTGATCCATTTTCAAATGTTATTTACGTTTCTGATGCCATTGATTATGTGCAAAAAGGCATCATCTATCGTTTCCAAAGCAATGGACAACTCATCAACTCCTTTAGGGCGGGCATTATACCAAACGATTTTTATTTCAAACCTTAAATCAAATGAAGCTAAAAACATGTGAAGCTTGCCTCCAAGCATTTGAATGCAATGCCGAGAATGTTTACGAATGTCAATGCTACTTAATCCAATTAAACAGCCAACAAAAAGAGACCATAGCAAACCAATTCACCGATTGTTTGTGTAACGCATGTTTAACTAAAATCATAACAGAAAAACCATTAGATTGATGCGCCTTAGTCATTATTTCAACAGCAATAAATTTCGAATAAATAGTCAACTTAGTTTACTATTTATAGGCCTTGTATTTATCTTCTGCGGTTGCAAAGAATCAACCACTAAAAACACCATTGGCGAAAGACGTTTTCATTCCATTACTTACTCCAAACAGTTTGGCTTATTAGAGTCCGATGAGGCGATTCAAATTATACAAATAAATAAGCAAGACACCCAATGGGGCTATACCTTTTACAAGAACCAAAAGCAAGCAAAAATCGTTGTACTTTCGACAGTATTTGCAGGATTTCTTGAGTTACTTGGCGAACAATCGCAAATCGTTGGATTAGACAATATTAATTTCTATTCGGATAGTATTTTATTACAACAGTGTAAGCAAAACAAAACTCAAGTAATTGGTGAAGAAGCCCAAATACAACTTGAAAAAACACTGGCACTCAAACCTGATATTCTTATCTGTAATTCGGAAAATTTTATTACCACAGCGATAGGGAAACGATTGGAAAGAAGTGGCACAAAAATTATATGCTGTAACAATTTCAAAGAGGCCCATCCTTTGGCGCGTGCCGAATGGATTAAATTATTTGGCGCCATTTCCGGACAACTCGCATTGGCCGATAGCATTTTCGAAGTTGTTGCAAAAAATTACAATGCAACCCATGATTTAGCGAAGCAACAAAGTATCGTTTCAAAGTCGGAAGGCAAGGAAAAGCCAACAGTTTTAGCAGAGGCCATGTTTGGCGATACTTGGTTTGTACCTGGCGGTAAAAGCTATACTGCGCAATTGATTGAAGATGCTGGGGGCACCTATTGTTTTAGCAATTTACAACCCTTGTTTACTTATCCAAAAAGTTTGGAGGATGTTTTAAATGTGGCCAAAGAGGCCGATATATGGATACACATCGGTCAGTATAAATGGCGCGAAGAAATGTTGCAACAAGATGCGCGTTATGGCTTATTCAAGGCCTTTCAAAACAAACAACTCTTTAACAACAATAAGCAAGAGAACAGCGCTGGGGGCAATGCTTTTTGGGAAATTGGTGTTGGCAGGCCCGACCTCATCTTGCAAGATTTATATTCCATTTTTAAATCCCCAACAAGCAATTCTGGTCGTTATAATTATTACACCAAAATACAATAAGCATAACAAGCACTAAAAATACTTGTAAATAATTTTTAACTTATGGTTTAATTATTCGTTTTTTGTTGTTCAATTTAAAGCAATGAAAATTCACATTTTGGCCTGCGGGGGTGCCGTAATGCACAACATGGCCATTGCCTTGCGTCTGCTTGGCCATACGATTACTGGTAGTGATGATGAAATATTTGAACCTGCCTTATCACGCTTAAAATCAAAAGGCATTTTACCTGAAGCTTTTGGATGGTTTCCTGAAAAAATTACCACTGATTTAGACTTTATTATTCTCGGCATGCATGCCCGCGAGGACAATCCAGAACTCGCCAAAGCGAAAGCCTTGGGCATTAAAATCTATAGTTTTCCTGAATACGTTTATGAGCATGCAAAGGATAAAACAAGGATTGTCATAGCAGGCAGTCATGGTAAAACATCTACCACAGCCATGATTATGCATGTGCTTAAAAAATTGAACATGGATTTCGACTATTTGGTAGGTTCGCAACTCGAAGGATTTGACACCATGGTGAAATTCAGTAATGCCCCAATTATGGTGATTGAAGGCGATGAATACCTAACTTCGACACTCGATAGGGTGCCCAAATTTTTAAAATACAAGCCCCATTTTACACAAATCACAGGCATTGCATGGGACCACATCAATGTGTTTCCAACCTTCGATAACTATGTTGACCAATTTGCCCAATACATTGCCACCATTGAACCAGCAGGCGAACTGATTTATTTTGAAGGCGATCAAATTTTATCCAATATCTGCCAAAAAGCGAAGGTTAAAAAAAGCGCATACAACACACCAAAATACGAAAACCATAGCGGCAATGTGCAAGTCATAAAAGACAAAGCCTACCCCTTATCTGTATTTGGAGAACACAATTTACAAAACATGGAAGGTGCAGCCATGTTATGCGAAAACATAGGCATTTCTGTTGCCGATTTTTACACCGCCATGTCAGATTTTTCGGGTAGTGCCCGACGATTAGAAAAGGTATTTGAAAACAATACGCTCACCATTTTTAGAGATTTTGCCCATTCACCCAGTAAATTGAAAGCAACCGTTGAGGCTGTTAGAAATCAATTTAAAGATGCCCAAATAATGGCCGTTTTTGAATTGCACACCTTTAGTAGTTTGAGTAAAACCTTTCTACCCCAATACAAAGACACCATGAAAGCGGCAGATACGGCCATTGTTTATTGCAATCCACATGTATTCGAACACAAAAAAATGCCAGCCCTCGACCAAGCAAGTATAAAAGAGGGCTTTAATACTGACATTGAGGCAGTTAACAATATTTCAGAATTAATTTCAAAAATTAATTATTTCAAAGGCAACGTTTCAGAACAACCACGTGTCTTGCTACTTATGAGTTCGGGGAACTTTGATAATGCTCAACTTTGGTAGTTTTTGCCAATTTGTAATTTTCAATTTTTCCCTTATATTCGTAGATTATTCATACATTAATTTTTGCATAAGATGATAAGATACTTACTAATTCTATTTTTAACCTTCACTTTTATCGCCAAGATTGAGGCGCAGCCTTGTGTTGCGACCAATATGTCGATTAAGTTTACACCTTCAAAAATCTGTCCGGGCGACACTTTGAGAGTAACCATTACAAAGTCGAAAGTTTATTTTAGCAAAACGAATGTATTTACGGTGCAGCTATCAAATGCAACTGGATCATTTACAACACCTACAACCTTAAAAACTTATACTGACTCAGTGCCTAAAGCGGTAGTTTACGAAATGCCCCTAACAACTTTACCGGGCACAGGTTATAAAATTAGGGTAACTACTACCTCTCCTGCCCACACTTGTTACCTCTCCGATTCTTCTCTAACCGTTTATGCAAAACCGAGTCCTTCCTTTACATTCCCTAACGATAGTCAGTGTTACAAATACCATAAATACACTTTTACTTCTACATCAACAATAAGTGCAGGCACCATTACAAAATATATTTGGAATTGGACCGATGGTTCGAACAATGACACACTTACGACCAAAACTGTCTCGCATAAATTCAAATTCTACAACACTTTTTTCACGCCTGAATTGAAGGCCATTTCTGACAAAGGTTGTAAGGATGTGATAAAGAAACAAGTCAACATCAAAGAAATGCCCAACATTGAAACGGTGATTAACGACAATGTGCAATGTTTGCGTGGCAACTTATTTAAATTTAACTCTGCTTCTTATTCTTACACTAGTCCCTTTTCTTATTGTAGTTGGTTGTTTGGAGATGGTAGCGCAATGGTTTCTAAAATCGACTCCGCTCAACATAAATACACCAACGCCAATTTCTTTTATGTAAGTCAAATTAATAAATTAGTAAACGGCTGTATCGATACGGCTCAAAGTTTTCTTTCTGTAAACCCTCATCCAAAAGCTAAAATAACAACAAAAGATACAAGTCTCTGTTTGGTTGGAAACCAATTTATATTTGAGTCGGGCACTACCGTGAGCAATGGTTTGCCAATATTAAATAATTGGACAGTTGATGTTGGAATAGATTATCTTTTGAAGGACTCTGTCCATTACAAATATAAAACCCAAGGCAATCGCACCATCCGTTTAATTTCAACTACAGATGATGGCGCTGATGCTTGCAGCGATACCACTTACCAGAAAATCTATGTCAACCCTATGCCAAAAGTGGTGGTTACTAACTTTGACAATAGTTTGTGTTCTAAAGGCAATGTATTTAGATTCAAGGCGAAGTCAACCATCGCCACTGGAACAGTTTCGCATAATTGGACTTTTGGTGATGCTGGTACCGCAACCAATAAAGATTCTATATCACATACCTATGTGGCTGCAGGCACCTATGTAATTGAGGTAAAAGCAATATCAAATAAAGGATGTAGAGATAGTGTCAAAACAACCTCAATTGTTAAACCTTCTCCAATTGCTTCCTTCACAACGAATAACAAAACACAATGTTTGAAGATTAATTTATTCAAATTAAAATCAACCTCTACCATTAGTTCAGGTACTTATACCAGAGCCTGGAGACTGTCAGATGGGCAAAGTTTTAATGGGGTAGATAGTATTCAAGCTAAGCTCGCTGCTGTTGGCACCTATGCCGCCAAACTTATTTTGGTTTCCAATCAAAATTGTAAGGATTCCATTGTCGATTCTTTGAAAGTGTTGGCAATGCCTCAACCCGCTTTCTCTATCAACAACAGTTCTCAGTGTTTCAGAAAGAATTTCTTCACCTTTACAGATAATTCCACTTTTCCAAGTGGCAGCATTACCAAAAATGAGTGGCGATTCGACGATGGCAACACTGCCATTAATCAAGCATTGGTCAACCACCAATATTTAGCCGAGGCGGATTACAACGTGGCTTTGCTAACCTATGGCAACAATGGCTGTGTCGATACTGCATTTAACATTGTTAATGTATACCCACATCCAAACACCAATTTTGTAATCAATAACCCAGGACAGTGTGTAAATAGCAATAGCTTTGTTTTCTCATCAGCCACCTTTATTTCAACAGGAAATTTTACGAATAAATGGCTATTTGGCGATGGTACCTTCTCAAGCCAGTTTACTGGGGTTACAAAAAAATATACCAAAGATTCAACATATACTGTAACGAATATAGCGTTCAGCGACCATTCTTGTCCTGATACCCTAACAAAAACAATTACGGTTTATCCTAAACCTAAGGGCTCGTATACTATAAATAATGACAAACAATGTAAATTGGGAAATAACTTTGTATTCAATGCTGTTACTACCATCAAATATGGTTCCTATACCTTGGCTTGGAATTTTGGCGATGGCAACGTAGACGGCAATTTTGCAAATACTTCTCATAAGTATACCAATCCAACCCTCTACAAGGTGCGATTAATATCAACATCAAATTACAATTGCAATGATACTGTCATTAAAGATGCAAGGGTTTATCCAATGCCAGTAGCTTCCTATAATGCGAATAAAGTATCCAGTTGCTTGCAAGGTAATAACTTCGATTTTATAGCCAATTCAACTGTAAGCGGCAACGGTAGTTTAAAACATTTCTGGAACTTTGGTGTGAACACCTTAACAAACGATACGGCCAACATTCAAAACCCTAATTATTCTTACACTGCAGAAGGCAATTACACAGTTACACTCGTTTCATCAACCGTGACAGGCAATTGTAAAGACACAACCACAAAGGGCATTGTTGTTTATCCAACACCCATTCCATCCTTTACCATCGATAATGTTCAACAATGTTATTTAAACAACAGTTTCAATTTTGCTTCCACTTCAAGTATTGCCTCTGGTACTATTAGCAATACCGATTGGACCTTTGGTGATTTAACCACTGGCACTGGCGTAAACATTGCACATTCTTATGTTAAAATAGATTCGTTTAATGTCATTATGACTTTAACTAGCGATAATTTATGTTCTGAATCTGATACGGCCATGGTTTATGTAAGACCTATGCCGGTTGCAGATTTCACCATTAATCCAAAAGAAAGTTGTTTGAAAAGCAACAGTTTTAGTATCACCAATAAATCTAAAATTACAAATGGTGTGATTGCAGGTTATCAATTTTATTATGGCAATGGCGATTCAGCAACCGTTGCTGCGCCACCGGCCTACCACTACCCTGCCAACGGCATTTATCCAATATTATTAAAAGTTACAACCAACTATGGCTGTTGGGATACTGCCACCGCCATCGTTGCAGTTGACCCAAATCCAACCTTAGATTTTACAGCCAATGATGTTTGTTTATTAAGAGATTCAACTGTGTTTACCAATAATTCAACCATCAATCCTGGCTTTATAGCGTCTTACAAATGGACCTTTGGCGATGGCAAAACAATTTCTACTTTACAATCGCCTAAACACATGTACAAAAGAACGGGGCAGTTTACAGTAACACTTTCTGTAAAAACAGACAAGGGTTGTTTAGACACCTTAGTAAAGGCATTATACGCCAATGTCAATCCTGGGCCAACTGCGAAATTCACTTATCAAAAATTGAGATCTTGGGAAAACGAAGTTGACATTCAATACATCGATTCATCTAAAGGGGCCAACAGTTGGTTGTGGAATTTTAGTGCCATGGGAACTTCAACCAATCAAAATCCACTATTGCTATACACAGATACAGTAACACAAAAAACTTCATTAATTGTAACTAATATCTTTGGATGTAAAGACACTTCAATTCAAACCTTGTTCATTGCACCAGATGTTATTTACTACATGCCAAATGCCTTCTCACCAGGTAACGACGATCAAATCAACGACTTCTTTAAACCACGTGGTTTGTCATATGCTAAATCGTACAAATTTGTAATCTTCAACCGTTGGGGCGAAATCATGTTCAAAACAGACAATCCGCAATTGGGATGGGATGGCTCATTCGAAGGAGATTATGTTGAACAAGGTATCTACTTCTATCGCCTAGAATTTGTTGGCTCAGATGACCTGAGACATGAAGAGGAAGGTAATATAATGATTTTGCGTTAAGCCTAATTAGGGCATTATTTTTACCTGAGTACCTACTGAAGTGAATTGATACAATTCATCAATTTGTTGATTGTTTAAGGCGATACAACCTTGTGTCCAATTGCTTTGCCAGTGTGTGAGTGGATCTTGCGTATCCCACCACAAACCATGAATGCAGATATCGCCTCCTGGGTCTAAACCTGCTTGCCAAGCCTTCTGTTTATCATCCAAATTTGGATACGAAAGCTTTAAAGCTTTATAACCTCTGCTATTGGGATTTTTTAACACAACGGCATAAGTACCTTCTGGTGTTCTATTATCACCTCTTTGCACTTTATGTCCAATCGGATTTGCGCCCAATGCAACCAGATAAATTTTAAATGTATCGCCAAAATAAGCAAGCAATGTATTCGTTTGTTTCTTCACCACTATTAATTTAACTGGTGCATTTATTTTGAAAGGATTTAGCCTTCTCCTTACTTGTTTAGGCTTTGGCTGCTCGTTGATTGTAGTTTTAATTGTAGAATCCTTCGCTACAATAGTATATAATTTTGCATCAGGTTGGCATGCTACAAAAGCAAAAAAGAAACAGGCATAACAATTACCAAAACGCATCATCTTTAGCTTAACGAACAATCAAATGAATTAGTATTTTTAAGGCGCCATAAAAGTGTTTTTAATCCACATGTCCCATACCGCTTGGGTAAGAAACATTGCCAATGTATAACCAATAATCAAAATTGAAAATACTTTATAGCCCAAGTTGAAATTTTTAAATTGGGTCGTTATTTTGTTATAAAATAAATATACGATGGGACCCCCAATAAGCGCATAACACAAGCCCGCTTGTCGCATTGTAAACGAATGTACATAGGCATGCTGTGCCATTACAATACACCAACTATAAGAGGCTATTAAAAGCAGCTTTGCCCATTGGTAATAGCGTGGCGTTAATAATGTTTTAAATTCAGTTCTAACAACAATCCACATAGCCATTATGGCAAAGGCTGGCACAACAAAAAAACGTTCCGTTCTGCTCAACCATATAAATGGCAAAGAGATAAATTCAACCCACCCAAAAGGCGACTCTAATTTTTTTTGTAATCCACTCACTTCAATACCTGCTGTTCTCAATTTTGCTGTTTCTGTCAAATCGGCCAAGGCCATTTCCCAACTACCAAAATAACTAATGTTTTGCCAAAGGTGCAACACCACACCAACAATGGCGCCCATCGCTGGAATTAATGTGTATTGAGAAAATAATCCCTTCTTATCCCATAACGAAACACCAATACAAACAATGGCCAAATAAACCAATGGCTCGAAAGAAATATTCGCCACAAAACACATGATTAAAAACAAGCCCACTAAATATATATTTTTGGGTGTTTCTAAATGTCTTAAAAGTACCAAAATAAACAAAGCCTTCCCAAATTCTTCATACACATGTTTATGTAAACTATCGCTCCAGCCAATAAAATAATTCGATAAAATTAGCATGACCCAACTTACCAAAACGATGTCCTTGTTTTTGATAATACGCCATAAAACTTGCCAAAGCACATAGGCATAAAACAAACTAACTAGTATGACAAAACAACGCAATCCAAATTCACTTATAGATCCAATTATTCTTGAATAAAAATACGTTAATAAATCGGGCAAGGCAGGATAATGTGTGTAGACCACCGGGTGCAAGGTGGTATCATGCACTGGCACTTTGTAATGGTGTACAGGCAAACCCTTTGTTTTGGCTAAACCTGAGTCATTGAAGTACTGAACAGCAGAATATAAATTAATATCGCTATAAGCATCGCCACGCATAAAATTTCTGCGTTTACTTTGCTCAAACTGACTAATACTAAAGGCCCTAAAAAGAATAAAGGAAAATGCAAATACAAGTGTTGCAATAATGATGATTAAATGGTACTTATTTTTCATTTAGTAAATCCTTTATATGATTTAATACTGATGCCATTTCAATGTCCTTGATACAAAAATTATTTCCCTTACAAGGCAGTTCCTTTGTATGGTGAACACAAGGTGAACAGTGTACTTTCAAATTCACTTCCTTATAAAGCTTGCTTTCGCGCAGCCATGTAGGCGCCAAACTTTGCGACTGTGTTGGCCCCCAAATTGCCACCATTGGTATACCTAACCGGGCTGCAATATGTAAGGGCGCTGAATCAATTGTTACCATTGCAACGGCTGTATTGGCAAGTGCATCGATATAAGCTTCAAAACCTAACTGTCCAGCCCAATTCTTTAAACGCGAAGCATCTTGAATGCCCGTATTATCCATTGCCAATTGGTTGCTAGAACGGTCGCTTGGAGCACCTGCTAGTGCAATTTCAAATGGCGTATTCTGATACAGTAATTGTATGAGTTCAGTTAACTGACGCGACTCTAATTTTCGTTGAATACTTAAGTCGCTGCATGTATTGTTAATTACAATGACTTGTCCTTTCTGATGCTGGTTTTTCTGAGGCAAATAATAACGCTCTGTAATAAGTGCACCTGCATCAACAGCCATTAAATTATAATTCTCTTCGGTTGGTATAAATTGATTGAAATAGGTATTATGGGTATTGAGATAATTTCGAAAATTTACTTTCTCGAATTCAAAACCAAATCTATTTTTACTAAACGTATACAATGAAAAAATGGTTGTTAAGCGCGAATACACTTCGAAATCAAAGGACCATTTATTTTTTAATTTCAAACATTTTAAAATAATGCCAAAGGCCGATTGCAGCATGCTTAAAAAACTGCTGTCATCAATGATCCAAATCCGATCGAACAATTGCAACATGGGCGCGGTATCCTTCAATGCCCTTCCGCCAATTAAAATAAATTCAGTGGTAGGATATTTTTTTTTCAAGGCCAAGAGTGCATCACCTGCCAAAATCAGGCTACCAAGACCTAACATTTTAATGACAATGATGTGTTTAGGCGCCTTGTCTAATCGGTGATTAATACGCAACAATTTACCTAAAACACGCACAGGCAACAAGTGTATCGCAACCAGAGAACCTCCTATTAGGTTATCAATGCGTTGTTTAATTTTAAGTTGCATGTTACTGCAATAATAATTCGAAAAATGGCATTAAACCAACCCCTTTATCCCCAGTCAACATTTCTTCGCATCTTAAATTAAACAATATTTGTCCTATTTTTGTGTTTAATAAACAACATGAAAAAGTTTGCATTTATAGTATTGGCATTGATTTCGGCATTTAAAATAAATGCACAAGATGGCTTTAATTTATATGCTTTAGGCAATAAAGAAATGAATGAAGGCAACTACAGAAAAGCGGAAGAATATTACCTAGCAGCTTATGCGAAAGAACCTCAAAATTGGAACATACTGACACAACTTGGCTATTGTTACCACCGCCAATTAAAATTCAGAGCGGCCGACTCGGTGCTAAACATTGCGTGCTTGCAAGATTCAACGAATAGTAAACCATTTTGGTACAAAGGCATGAACCATGTTAAGTTAAAACAAGACAGCATGGTGGTAGTATGTTATAAGAAATTTCTTGACATTGAAAAAAAACACAATGGCAATCTCACCCTTGGTTATAAAAATGTTGGATGGGCCTACGAGCGCTTAATAAAATCGGAAGGCTTGTACAGTTGGCAAATAGATGACATGATTTATCATTTCGAACAACTCGAGCGCATCGACCCAATGATGCCAGACATTCCAAACATTCAAAATTTTATTGAAATTGTAAAAGCCAAACGGCCTGCCAACCAAACAGGCAAATGGAAACTTACACTGTAATTATTTATTTCTTTTGAGGATGGTGATATTGGTATCATTCACCACTGCATGCCATCGGTTGCTTGCCAAGGAATCGTTTAACAACTTCAAAAATTCTTGTTCCGAAATAGGATAACAAGTAGACTCGCTTTTCGAACCAACAATGTACTCTGCATTTTTAACAAAAGGTATTTGATAACAATTGTCGCGATAAGCCAAATGCGGCAACATGGGTGATTGTGCGCAAACAATTGCACTGTCTGGAATTAAATTAAAAGCAGCATGCACCTCCTTTAAATCATACCCACGGTTGTAATGGTGCGAATGGTAAATTTTCATGCGGTTATAATCGTGGTAGTAAATATTGTGATCAGTTAATTTGTAGGTAGAAAACAATGAACCCGCACAGATAATAATTGGCAAAATCATTTTCAATTTAGATGCATTCAATTCACCAATATAAGTAAAAGCACCGATGGTGATGATGCTTGCAAACTCAACTGAATAATGACAATCAATGCTCCACTTTGTAGGATCATCGTTAAACATTTTAATGCAAATAGGCGATATCAGCATTATCAAAAAAGCAGGACGGAAAAACAAAAGCGACAAACCCGACAGCAAGGCCATGCCGTAAAACTCGGTCTTTACCCAATCCAAACGCGCTTCACCAGAATGGTTAACAAAGAGATTGCCGATGGCATTCAAGGGATGTCGAATAATATTGGCGAATGCTGAATTGATATCATGACCAATCACTGCATATTTAAAATGGTCGTATTGCCCTGACAAGGCTAAGCTTGGCATTATTACTTTAATGGTTAACAAAAAATAAGCAAGCGATACAAAGGCAAAAACAGTTAAAAATTGAAGACTTCTTTTATCCTTTTTATGCACGAACATTAAACCCAAACATATAAAGAAACACCACAATGAAATGGTTTCCTTCGCTATAATGAGAAAGAAAAGCAAGAGACCAAATTTTAAAAAATTTCTTTTCTCTATAAAATAAAACAACCAAGGGGCCAACATGGCCGCCACTACATTGCTGTGATAATCGAACGAAAGCGCTGCCCATATGCCAAAAAACAAATAAAAATTCAACATCCCCATTAAGCTTAAAAAAGGTTTATTGAATTTAAATTGCAAGTAAGCGTAAACACCAATTGCACCAATAATTACCGAAGCTATTTGCACAATTAGTAAAGTATATTGACCAAATAACCAACTCAACGGAGAGAAGACAATGAGGTACAAATCGAAATGATCGGACAATAAATTCTCTGGTGTGTATTTAAAAACAGTGGCATCGTTCCATTGCAAATGAGAATAGTCGTAAAGGGCATTGGTAAAAACACCCAGGTCGAGTGCAAACGTTCGGAAACAATAGTGGTTGTAGAATACTTGAAGAGAATAAAAGACAATAAACAACAATGAAACGAGGAATGCCCATTGATACTTTATAAAAAACGCTTTGTTGTTCGACATAAAATTCTGACAAATATACTTTTCAAAACGGATTACTACTAAATTTGCAAATACAATTGGACTTTAAATTTTCAAAAGGCGTAAAACTGATGCTCATTGCAGGCTTTTCATTTGCTTGGATGAATGCCTGTGTAAAATTTATGCCCCACATACCCATCTTCGAAATAATTTTATTCAGGGCGGGCGTAACTTTTATTATCAGTTATTTAATTCTGAAAAAGAAAAAGGTATACCCTTGGGGTGTGAACCACAAATTCTTAATTGCCCGCGGTATTTTTGGTGCATTCGGCCTTATTTGTTATTTGTACACCATGCAAAAAATGCCTTTGGCCAGCGCTATTATCATCCATTATTTAAGTCCAATCTTTACCACCCTTATTGCCCTTATGTTTTTGGGCGAGCGGGTGCGTTTAATACAATGGCTGTCATTCATCATTTCCTTTGTAGGTGTCATTATGGTAAAAGGCTTTTCTAATGTAGATACTTTTGATTTCATGATGGGCATTGCTGGCGCAGTATTTACAGGCTTGGCATACAACGCCATTCGCAATATGAGTGGAAAAGAGGATGCAGATGTGATCGTCTTTTTTCAACCTTTGGTGGCGCTCCCATTGGTATTACTTTATGCCATTGTGTTCCCTTCTCAATTTGTTGTACCTAAGGGAATGGATTGGTTTTACCTAATTGCAACCGGTGTGTTTACACAAATAGGCCAGTATTTTATTACGCGCGCCTACCAAGCAGATACGGCAGCAAGAATAAGTAGTATTAGTTATGTCGGCATAATATGGGCTGTGTTAATGGGTAAATTCTTGTTCAACGACACGTATACAATTGCCGTATTGTTTGGCATGTTGGTGGTATTGTCGGGCATTGTTCTAAATTTAAATGCTTTAAAGTTCACCAAACAATTGCATACCTTAAAAGAATACTTGCTGGGTAGCAATTCTTAAAAAGCGCATTTTACATCTAAACCTATTAAAACTAAGCTTATGATTTTTAAAATTAAACCTTCATTTGCTTTGCGCCCCTATTGAATGGCATACAATTTGATATTGTATTGATATACAGCAAAATTGACTTTTAAACTAACTAATTAAAAGCCACCTACAAATGTCGCTCTCTTCTAATAAAATAACGCCCCTACAATTCGTTGAAGGCAATTGTCTCGTGATTGCTTACCATGAAAAGGTACACATTGAATTATCGGACATGGAAGCCATTTTAAACGATATTAAAGTTTTTACAGATCGTAAGCCTTGTAAAAGACTGGTAATTATTAGTAAGAACTCAACGATTACCCGCGAAGCACGTGCTTTTTTGCAAGAAGAAAACCACCGCGAACGAAAGTACATTATTGCTGAAGCAGTGCTAGTAAACTCTTTAGCACAAAAAATGGCCACCAATTTTTACTTGAGTTTTATTAAAGACGATTTCCCTTCCAAGTTTTTTACAGACATCAATAAAGCCAAAGAATGGCTTAAGACTTATTGAAAATCGACTTTTTCAATAATTTTACTGCTTTGGTTAACAAGCGAATAGTGCTAACATGACCATAGAGGGCAAATTAAATCAGCGGTTTAAATATTTATTATTTAAATTTGTTTTTACAAATTAAAAAAACTAATTTCAAATTGCTATAAAACGCAATTCATCTGACAACAAAACACTATGAAACAAGAAAGCAATATAATCAAGACAATTGTGATGCGGGACGAAACAACCGTTGAAGTTGAATTCCTTGATATTAAAACCATTGATGTAAATTTATTATCCGAGGCCTATCAAATTTTGGATGATTTTACAGAAGGTAAACGCCTCAAAAAACTATTGGTAACAGGCCCTAGCAATAGCATTACTAAAGAGGCCCGCCATTTTGGCGAAGCAGAGGCACAAAAACGCAGAAATGCCATTATTGCCGAGGCCATTGTGGTGCATTCGTTACCACAAAAAATGGCCATTAACTTTTACCTTAACTTTATCAAAGGCGAATACCCTGTGCGCTACTTTACCGATAGAGATAAAGCGGGCGAGTGGCTGTCTACTATGGGTTAAGCCCTATTTCGGCCAAAATGCTTAGGGCACCCCAAGAACGTGCAGAAAAATTTTTAATCTCTCATTTACAGCACTATAAACGTGCAGACCCCTAATATTGAGTTAGGCATTTTTTTATATCCCTTTTATTGCTTCACTTTGTAACCGAATGAAACTAATGTATCTATACTATCAGTTCTTACTTACAATTAAACGCGATTACCACGACCAATTGTACCGAGAAGCCAATGCTTATATTAATAAGCCTTGGAAATCTGATAGGATAGCGACTAAAAAAATTTAAAACGTAGAAGAGCCCCGAAAGGGGCTTTTTTATTGGCCTCATCCCCTATCCCCTTCTCCACGGGAGAAGGGGGAGTGGCTTCGATTAGGTTTGAATATAACTACCATTCGCTTTGCTCATTTCAATTTTATTTTTTTCTCTTTTGTAGTATTTTGATTTTCTTATGAATATAGCTACTCGCTTTTAAAAATCTTTTGGCTTTGCTTCTTTTGCTTGTTTTTGACTTTTTATTTTTTTTAATTCGCTATAAACTAACACTATCTTGACGACTATAAAACACATGCTCGTTGGGGGCTTGCTTTGCCTTTTTTCTAGCAATTATCTTTATTCCCAAACGCTTGCTGACTCAATCGAGGCGAAAGTTAATTATGCCATCAAGGAGGGCAGAGTCGTCGATCAATTAAGCAACCAGTCCTCTCAATTTTCAAAAGGTGAATTTTTGTTGGCACCCCAAAATAAAAATTTAAATTATGGCATCATCATCTACAACATAGATATCCTACCAACCTATGCCGTATTTACCGCAGCCATTGCTTTTCGCGATCCTAGAACCAACCAACTCATTGCATTCAAGGCCGACCAAATAAAGTTTAGCAACACCCATGGCTTAACAGGACCTGTTAAACTCTATCTACTTTCTGATGTTCAACTTGCATTTGGCGCTGCTGCCGACCTTACATTTTATGCTGGGACACAAAATACTTACGCTACATTCGATTGCCAAGGGCTTAAGGAATTTGCAATTGCTGGTGAAGTGCTTTTCAACAGTAATTTTTTAATTCCTGTGGATGCTAAAGGAGAAATTGAAACAGATAAAAAACTAAGTGCCCAATTCGCACTCATCGCACAATCGTGGTCGGATATCCTTGTGCAAATTACTTTGCAACCTTTTCAAATAAAAGGATTAAAAAACTTTGTTTTTACAATCACAGAAGCCACACTCGATTTAAGTGAAGCAAACAATGCAAGTAACATGGTTTTGCCTACAATCTATCAAGAAGAAAACACAACTATAAATTTATGGGAAGGCTTCTATTTGAAAAAAGGCAATGTACAACTTCCGCCTCATTTTAGTTCAAAATCAAAACAAAGAACAAGCATTGGAGTCGAAACCTTAATCATCGATGAATGGGGTGTTAGTGGTCGATTGTTTGGTAAAAATATTTTGAATTTCGAAAATGGCGAGTTAGGAGAATGGCCCTTTTCTATCGCTCAAATTGAGATCAACATGCTCCGTAACGAAATTATCAAAGGACAAATGGCTGGAGAAATTGGACTACCGATTTTACCTGACACCTCACGCCTAAGTTACAAAGGTTACATTGGCATTAATGATAATTATGGTTTTCAAATAAATGTTCGCAATAATTTAAGCATTCCTGCATTAAAAATTGCGACACTGCAACTTACTTCAAACTCATTTATAAATTGCTCAATAGAGAATGGCGATGTCCAATTGAATTGCAATTTCAATGGCACTTTAAATATTGCCCACCAAAACAATGCAACACAATCTGCGCCTAATTTTCATTTCCCAGATATCGTTTTCCAAGGACTGAAAGTTGCTAATACCGAACCGCATTTTGACATTGCATATTTAGGTTTACAAAACAAAGCTTCCTCTGCCCAACAGATTGGCAATTATCCCTTGCAAATTGAGCGAATTGGCTTGTTTAATAACGGCAGTGAAAAAGTCTTGCAAATTAAATGCGCAATGAATTTAATGGACAAAATCAGTGTTAAAACAGGTGTGAACATCAGTGCTCTTTATAGAAACAACAAATTACTACTAAATGGCTTAATGCTTGACGCCATCGAGATCAACAGCAGCATCAGTTGTTTTTCTTTGAATGGCAAGCTCCAATTTATTCGTCACGACCCAACATTTGGCAATGGCCTGAATGGCAGTATACAATTTAAGATGAAACAACCTGCCATACAAGCGGGAGCTACCGTTTTATTTGGGACAACAAATCAACACCGTTATTGGTATGTTGATGCGAATGCAATATGGGACCAACCCGGATTGCCGTTTTTGCCTGGCATGGAAATCAATGGCTTTTTGGGCGGTGCTTGGCAAGGCATGCGTGAACGAAATTCTACCGACCCTATACCGCAAAATGATTTAGGCTTAACTGCCTCTGGCAAATCTTATCTACCGGATGCAAAGGCAGGACTAGGATTAAGAGCTGGATTATACCTTAGAAGTACAGGCGGCACAAATGAGAGCAAACCATTTATTGCCAAAACAGCCATAGAAATCCAATTCAATCGCAACTTAGGTATTAATCAAATTGACATTTTTGGCAATGCCGAATTCATGACAAAAAAAACAACACTTAATGCTTCTGAATTAAAACAGAATACAAACACCTTGCCTTCACAATCAAATTGGAAAAATTACTTGAATAATTTTCAACCTGTGGGCAATATCAGTAGTCCTTTTTTACTCAACTTCGATTTTGCACAACAAATCTATCATGCCCATTTTGCAGTTTACATTCAGGGCATTGCAAATGATAAAATAGTTGGGTATGGACCGAAAGGTTTTGCCGGCGAAGTAGCTGCGTATTTCAGTCGATCCAAATGGTACTTGCACATTGGCACACCCCAACAAGCACTTGGTGTAAAAATGAAATTAAACACATTAGGATCTGCCCAAGTGAATGCTTATTTCATGGCGGGGAAAGACCTACCACCCGCCTTGCCTTTACCTAATGAAATTACTTCCATCCTTGGTGCTAAACATGCCGATGCTATGCGACAACTTGAAGCGTTGAATACTGGAAATGCGTTTGCATTTGGTGCGCGTATGGCATTAGAAATTGGCAGCGAAGGTGGCGAAAAGAATGTTAGTATTTACGCCCATTTAAAAGCATTAATTGGCTTGGATATCAATGTTCGTGCGACCAACAATAGTGCACATTGCACTGTCAATAATGAAACGCCAGGCATCAATGGATGGTTTGCCAATGGTCAACTTTTCGCGTATTTGCAAGGAAGAGTTGGTGCAGCTGTTCAAACAAAATCAATACAATCTCGCTTCGATTTAATTACACTTACAACTGCATCACAATTGTATTGCGAGGGTCCCAAACCTTTCTACAGCAGTGGCTCAACCAACATCAAAGTTAATATTGCAGGTATCATCAACAAACAATTAAAATTAAATTTTGAAATTGGAGAACCTTGTGAAATGCGTCAAAGTAAGTTAACAGATACTTCTATCATTGTGACTACCTATCCAGAAAACAATGTGCAACAATTCAATGTTGCTAACAACATTCAATCCACTTGCTCTGTTCCAATTAATACTCCAATGCAAGATGCCGATGGTCGCACCTTTATGTTTCAATTAAAGCAATATGAAATAAGTTATAACAAACAAACAATAGCGGGTAAACTATCGTATAACAAAGACAAAACAGCCATCACTTTCACCCCAGAAGCCATGCTGCCTGCGAACCAAGCCATGCAAATAAAAATAGTGATTGAAGCACAAAGCGTTGTTTCAAAATATGAACTAAGAAACAACAACAATCTAAAAATCAATCCTAATAAGAACGAGCAAGACCAATACGATGCAAGCATTGCAATCATGAAAACCAATGGACTCAAAGAGATGGCATTCGGCAACGGCAGAAAACTTTTACGCATTGATCAAATGAGTGCTTATCAACTCAACGGATCATCAGTTACTGAAACAAAAATTATCAATTTTACTACTGCCAATGCGCCTCAAAACATTCCAGAAATTAACATTGCTTATTGCTATCCACAGAAACACCAAATTAATTACCATTCTAATCTTAGCAATCAGGGCTTTATACAATTGTTCAAAAACCAACAAAACTTAAGCTTACAAGCCAATGAAAAATTAATGGTTGTTTTTATCGACCCTTCAAATAAAATTATCGCTGAAGTGCCTGCCATTTATTCTAAAAATCGCATTAGCTATCAATTGCCGAATTCGGTTTTTAAAACCAACACCACTTATCAATTTCTATTAAAAATTAAAGCAATTAATGCACCCTCGGAGATAGGCAATACACTTTCTAACACAAGTAATAATGCTTCAATTCCAAACAACAACAAACCCAACACCACGACAATTGACAAATGCATATACAATTATAGTTTTGGATGCAGCTATTACGCTTCATTTAACTACAAAATGAAAAACATTTTACCCTTTGAAACACAACTAGACAACCAGCTCTTGCGCACCAATTTTAAAAGCAACATACCCGAATATTTTGATGCAGCTGAAATTGCAACGCAACAAAATGCAATGTTGCAGCCTAAACTTTTGCTACAACAAAATTCATGGCTTACGACTGAAAGCAAAAAACTATACAACATTTTCGAAACTAAGGACCCATTTTTACAAGCCTGCATTTATTTGGGAAGAGACACTTCGCTACTCGGCCTTGTTCCATTAAAAGCAGTCAGAATCAACGAACCTAATTTTTCTCAAATGACCATAATAGGCAATGGCCTTAATGGATACCTAAGGGCAAAATATTCA